>NZ_BAAKJE010000301.1:0-17460 GCF_059704565.1 Massilia sp. NBRC 108631 | reverse complement strand
GTTCCGGCCTCGGCGCCGGCGCCGGTACCGGTTGCCGCCGTTGCCGCGGCGACCGCAGTCAAAGCTGACGCGCCCAAGCTTGCCGCCCCGGCCGGCGCCAACGAGCGCGACGAGGTACTGGCCCGCGTCAACGGCTGGGCCAAAGCCTGGGCGTCGAAGGATGTGGGCGGCTATCTCGCCTACTACAGCAACGAATTCGCGCCGCCGAAAGGGCTGTCGCGCAAGGCGTGGGCCGACGAGCGCCGCGCGCGCATCGAGGGCAAGGGCCGCATCCGCGTGGACGTCAACGCGCCACAGGTGCAGATCAGCGGCGACTCCGCCAGGGTCACCTTCCGCCAGGTGTACGAATCGGACCGCCTGTCGGCCAACAGCCGCAAGACCTTGGTTATGGCGAGGCATGCCGGCAAATGGCAGATCATGCAGGAATTGTCGGGTAGCTGATGTTCCATTCCAAAGCCATTTGGGGCCGTTTGGCGCGCGGCTTGCTATGCGCCTCCCTGGTGCTGGCATCGGGCGGGAGTGGCGCGGCCGCCAAATCCGAACCCGAGCAGATGCTGGCGGAGATCTACAAGGATCTGGCGGAAAACCATCTGCGCGACGCGCAAGCCAAGGCCGACGCCCTGGTCGAAACCTATCCCCATTTCCATCTCGGCCACCTGGTGCGCAGCGATCTGCTGTTGCTGCATACGCGCCCCGTCGCCCAGCTGGGCGGCGCCGCACGCAACAAGGAAGCCGAAGCGCGCCTGCAGGACCTGCGCCGTGAAGCCGCCGCGCGCCTGAGTGCCGAGGTGCGGCCTGCCGGGGAACTGCAGCCGCGTGCGCTGCTCCAGATGCGCAAGGACCAGCGCCACGCGCTCATCGTCGACGCCAGGCGTTCCCGCGTCTACCTTTACGAACACCGCAACGGCGAGATCCGCTACGTCAGCGATTACTATTTCAGCCAGGGCAAGCTGGGCACGAACAAGGTGAAGGAAGGCGACATGCGCACGCCCATCGGCGTGTATTACATCTCCGGCCGGCTGCCCGGCTCCCGGCTGCCGGACTTCTACGGCAAAGGGGCGCTGCCGCTGGACTATCCGAATTCCTGGGACAAGCTGAATGGCCGCAGCGGCTCCGGCATCTGGATCCACGGCGTGCCGCCGGAGACCTTCAGCCGCGCGCCGCTGTCGACCGACGGCTGCGTGGTGGTCAGCAATGACGACCTGCAAAAGCTGAGCCGCATTGTGGAAGTGGGCAAAACGCCCATCCTGATCGGCGACCAGGTGGAATTCGTCCAACCGGGCGTGCGCGAGAACGACCGCAAGCTGGCCGACTCACTGCTGGAAGGCTGGCGCCGCGACGCCGAACAACGCGACAGCGGCCAGCTGCGCACGCACTATTCGGCGCGCTTCAAATCCGTCAACGACGAGTCGGCGGATGCATGGATCGCGCGCCAGCTGTTCCTGCCTGGCGCCAGGCGCGTGCACGTGGCGCTGCAGGACACCAGCCATTTCCGCCAGCCCAGCCGGGACGAGATCATTATCAGCACCTTCACGCAGCACGTCGCGGTGGGCAAATTCCGCCATTCGGTGCGGCTGCGCCAGTACTGGGCGCGCGAAGGCGCGCAGTGGAAAATCGTTTCCGAATCTGTGTTGTAGAGGTCAGCCCGCGCTGCCTTTTGCCAGCCCTTCGCCGTCGCTCTTGCGCAGGGTCCAGAAGGTGACCGAGGACAGCGCCGTCAGTACCGCCAGCGTCATGAAGGCGTGGTGCAGGGCGCTGGTCAGTGCCGCCTTGTCCGTTTGCGGCAGGTCGCCCAGGTACCATCCCGCGATCAGCGAACCGAAAGCCAGTCCGAAACTCATCGACAGCTGCTGCAGCGAACTGGCGATGGTGCTGGCCATGCTGCTGTCCGCGCCCTCGATGTCGGCGTAGGCGATGCTGTTCATGCTGGAGAACTGCAGCGAATTGAAGAAGCCCAGGCAAAGGCCGATCGCCACGATGGCGTACAGCGGCGTGCCCGGCCCCACCAGCGTGTACATGGCGATGGTGCAGCCGATCAGCAGCGTGTTTACGATCAGCACGTGGCGGTAGCCGAAGCGCGCCAGCACACGGGTGGAGATGAACTTCATGCCCATGGCCGCAGCGGCGGCCGGCATCATCAGCAGGCCGGATTGCCAGGCCGGCAAGCCCAGGCCCAGCTGGTACAGCAGCGGCAGCAGGAACGGCAGGCCGCCTATGCCCAGGCGGGTGACGAAGCCACCCAGCACCGACACGCGAAAGGTACGTACGCGCAGCAGCGCCAGGCGCAGCAAGGGAAATGGGGCCTGGCTGGCGTGCCAGGCGTAAGCCGCCAGCAGGCTGCATGAAATGAACAGCAGCACGCCTGCCGAGGTGGGGTCGAGCTTGTGTTCGCCGAATACTTCCAGCAGCCATGACAGCAGTGCCACGCCGGTGCCGAACAGCACCAGGCCAATCAGGTCCAGCGGGCGCTGCACGTCCGCGCGGTAGTCCGGCAGGTGGCGCCACGCCAGGTAGATGGCGGCCACACCCACCGGCACATTGATGAAGAAGATCTCGCGCCACGACAGCCAGTGCACGATCAGCCCACCCACGGTGGGGCCGAGCAAGGGCCCGATCAGCGCCGGGATGATGACGAAGTTCATGGCCGATAGCAGTTCGGCCTTGGGGAAGGTGCGGATGATGGCGATGCGCCCGACCGGCATCATCATCGCCGCGCCCAGCCCCTGCAGCAGCCGCGCCGCCACCAGCATGGGCGAGTTGACGGACAGCCCGCACAGCACGGAGGCGATGGTGAAGATGGCGATGGCGGTCATGAACACGCGCCGCGTCCCGTAACGGTCGGCCATCCAGCCGCTGATGGGAATCGCCACCGCCAGGCTGAGAATGTAGCTGGTGACCACCGCCTTCAGGCTCAGCGGCGTCACTTGCAGGCTGGCGGCCATGCTGGGAATCGCCGTGTTGACGATGGTCGAGTCGAGCTGCTCCATGAACAGGGTGGTGGCAACCACCCAGGGCAGATAGCGCTTGGTCGAGGATGTCGCGGAACTGGTCATGCAGCCGATTGTCACACAATACGGCGCTGCGCGCCTCCCGCTTTAGTCCGCCGGTTGGCCGGCCTGCGCGCGCCAGCTATCTTCATACAGCACCCGCTGCGCCGGCATGCGCTGGTCCCAGCGCTCAAGTTCCAGCATGGGCGCGCGGTAGAACTCATCCACCTGGCCCACGCACAGCACCGCGATCGGCTGGCTGCCGTCAGGCATGCCGCACAGCTCGCGCAGGCGCTGTGGATCGAACAGCGACACCCAGCCCGCGCCTATGCCTTCGGCGCGCGCCGCCAGCCAGAAGTTCTGGATCGCGCAGGAAGCGGACGCCAGGTCCATTTCCGGCATGGTGCGGCGACCGAACACAAAGCGCTCGCGCTGGTCGATCAGGCCCACCACCAGCACTTCGGCGCAGGCCAGGATGCCTTCCACTTTCAGCCGCATGAACTCCTCCGCGCGCTGGCCCAGCGCTTCTGCGGTGAGTTTGCGCTCATCGTCCACCAGCTGGTGGATCTGCGCGCGCAGTGCCGGGTTGACGATGCGGATGAAGCGCCAGGGCTGCATCAGTCCCACGCTGGGACCATTGTGGGCGGCCGCGATGAAGCGTTCCAGCTGGCCCGGCTCCAGCGGCCCCGGTTTGAAGTGGCGCACGTCGCGCCGCTCGCGGATGGCGCGGTACACGCCGTCGATCTCGGCCGGGCTGAATGCGTGCGGGCTCACGCCGCGCGTTCCAGTTTGAGGAGCGCGTCCAGCAACGGCCGGCTGGCCTCGGCGATACGGTCCAGGCTCGCTTCCCGCAACGCGGACGTGTCCACCCGGTGCTCGGTGTGCAGGCCCGCCCAGTGCAGCAGCGCCGCGCATGCCTGCGGCGCGTCGAACAGGCCGTGCAGATACGTGCCGAGTATTTGGCCGTCCGGCGAGCGCGCGCCTTCCGGCCTGCCATCGATGCGGAAGGCGGGCCGCGACAGGGCCGGGCCGTCCGACACGCCCATGTGAATTTCGTAGCCGCTCACGGCGGCGTGCATCGCGTCCTGCGAGAAGGCGCAGGTGCCGCTCACCTGCACCAGGCGTTTTTCGCTGGTCAGGCTGGTGTGCATGGCGAGCAGGCCCAGGCCCGGCGAACGGCCGGGGGCGCCTTCGATGCCCAGCGGGTCGCTCACGTCCTGGCCCAGCATCTGGAAGCCGCCGCAAATGCCGATCACCTTGCCGCCGTAGCGCAGGTGGCGTTCGATCTTCTCCGGCCAGCCCTGTGCGCGCAGCCACTCCAGGTCGGCGCGCGTGTTTTTGCTGCCGGGGATGACGATCAGGTCCGCCGGCGGGATGGCTTCGCCCTGGCGCACGAACGTCAGGTCCACGTCCGGGTGCGCGCGCAGTGCATCGAAGTCGGTGTGGTTGCTCATGCGCGGCAGGCTGGGCACCACCACGCGGAAAGCGCCGCGTGTAGCCTGCACCGGCTGCACCGCATCCTCGGCATCCAGGAACAGGCCGTGCAGATACGGCAGCACCGCCAGCACCGGCTTGCCGGTCTGCTCCTCCAGCCAGTCCAGGCCCGGCTCCAGCAGCTTGATGTCACCCCGGAAGCGGTTGATGACAAAGCCGATGGTGCGGTCACGCTCGCTCTGCGACAGGCAGGACAGCGTGCCGACGATGTGCGCGAACACGCCGCCCCGGTCGATGTCCGCCACCAGCACCACCGGGCAGTCCACCGCCTCGGCAAAGCCCATGTTGGCGATGTCGCGGTCGCGCAGGTTGATCTCGGCAGGGCTGCCGGCGCCTTCCACCACCACGGCTTCATACTGCGCGGCCAGGCGCGCGTGCGATTCCAGCACGGCGCCCATGGCGATGGTCTTGTACTGGTGGTAGTCGCGCGCGTTCATCTCGGCGCGCACCTTGCCGTGGATGACCACTTGCGCGCCGGTGTCGCTCGACGGCTTCAGCAGCACGGGGTTCATGTCGGTGTGCGGCGCCAGGCCTGCGGCGATGGCTTGCAGCGCCTGCGCGCGGCCGATCTCGCCGCCGTCGGCGGTAACGGCGCTGTTGAGCGCCATGTTTTGCGGCTTGAACGGTACCACCCGCACGCCGTCCTGCCTGAGCAGGCGGCACAGGGCCGCCACCACGGTGCTTTTGCCGGCATCCGAGGTGCAGCCCTGCACCATCAATGTCTTGTACGGGAACGCCATCAGTTTTTCCTGTGCTGGCGCGCCAGTTCCAGCTTTTCGCACAGCACCGCCGTGCCCTGGATCATGCGCGGGCCGGAGCGGTTCAGCAGGTGGCCGTCAACGGTGAACAGGTTGTCATTCTTCACTGCCAGCATGGTCTTGTAAGGGCGCCACAGGTTCACGCCGCCGTAGTTTTTTTCCGCCGTTGCGAACACCGCTTCCGGGTCTTCGCGCAGCACGCCTTCGATATCCACCACCGGCGCGGTGATCTTCATGCCGCCGAAGATGTTCACGCCGCCGCAAACGCGCATGGCGTCGCTGACGATATGGCTGCCGCTGAGCGTGTAGAGCGGCTTGTCCCACACCTGGTAGAAAATGCGCACCGGCGCACGCCTGGAATACTGGGCGGTGAGGGCGGCCAGCTTGTCGCGCCATTCGGTCGCCACTTTGCTGGCCACGGCTTCGGTGCCGAGCAGCTGGCCCATGCGCTGGATGTTGTCCGGTATGTCGGCCAGCTTCTTGGGTTCGCTGTGGAACAGCGGAATGCCGAGCTGGCGCAGCGTATCGATCTGGCGTTCGGAACTGCCGTGCATCCAGATCACGATCAGGTCCGGCTTCAGTGCAGCGATGCGTTCCATGTCCACCTGGCGGTTGTCGCCAATGTTGGGGATCTTCTTGGCCGCTTCAGGATAGTCGCTATAGGTGACGGTGCCGACGATCTTGTCGCCGCCGCCGGCCGCGAACAGCAGCTCGGTGACGTGCGGCGCCATGGCGATGACGCGCTGCGCCGGCTTCTGCAGGGTGACGGGTTTGCCGTCGTCGTCCAGAACGGTGATCGCGGCATGCGCGGACGTGACGGCGGAGGCGACGGCCATCATGCACAGGAGTTTGTTCATCGTTGTTCCTTGTTCCATAGAGAGAGTGCTTGTTCCAGGCGTTGCCAGCCTGCTTCGTCCGGCGGCAGGCCGAGGCGGATGCCGCGCGCGGCCTTGGTAAACAGCCGCACCCAGATGCCTTGCCGCGCCATGTGTTCGTGGAAGGATTCGGCGCGCGCTTCGGGCCACCACTGGAACAGCGCGCAGCCGCTGGAGCGGATACCGTGCGCGGCCAGCAGGCGTTCCAGGCGTTGTCCGCCGGCGCGCAATTGCACGCGCATGCGCTGCTGCCAGGCTGCGTCGCGCAGTGCGGCCAGTGCCACCTGCTGCGCGGGACCGCTGACGGTCCAGGGGCCGAGCAGGTCGGCCAGCCCATCCAGCAGTGCGGGCTGCGCGGCCACGAAGCCGAGCCGCAGCCCGGCCAGGCCGAAGAATTTGCCGACCGAGCGCAGGACGATCAGGCCGTCCGGTATCTGGTTTGCCGCATCGTCCGCCGCATCGCCCGGCGCACCGCCGGCGGCGCTGGCTTGCAGTGCCGTGTCGCCGAAAGCTTCGTCCACGATCAGCCAGCCGCCGCGCGCGGAGAGCTGGGCCGCCCACTCGAGCAGGCGTTCGCGCGGCACGGTGGCGCCGGTAGGGTTGTTCGGGTTGACCACCACCATCACGTCGCACTCGGCGACGGCGGCGTCCAGTGCGTCGTATGGGACTTGCCGCAGCGTGTGGCCATGCTGCGCCCAATGGTGGGCATGTTCGGCATACGAAGGCGCCGCCACCACCACGCGCGAGGGCAGCCGCAAGCGGGGCAATGCCTGGATAGCCGCTTGCGTACCGGCCACCGGCAACATCTGCGGTGCGCCGTAGTAGGCCTGCGCCGCCAGCACCAGCGCCGGATCGGGCTCCGGCAGCCTATGCCAGGCGTTGCCGGCAATGGCTGGCGCCGGATACCACGCGGGGTTGATGCCGGTGGACAGGTCAAGCCAGTCATTGCGGCCGTAGCGCATAGCGGCCTGGCGCAGGTTGCCGCCGTGTTCAAGCATGGGAGTCTCCTGCAATGCCGGTCGCCGGCTGAAGTGCCGCCGACGTAGCCGATGCCGCCGGCACGGTCGCCACGAGCGCTGCGATGGCTGCTGCAATGATAAGCCAGAGCGCGGTGGTGCGCGCCACCAGTTGCCATGCGCGCGCGATATCCGCGCCTTGGGCGGCGCTGCCGCTGCCGAGCGGTGGACGCTGTTCGGTTTCGCCGTCATAGATCGCCGCGCCTCCCAGCGCCAGGCCGAGCGCACCGGCGCCGCTGGACATGACGGGGCCGGCGTTCGGGCTGCTCCATGCCGGCGCCTGCGTGCGCCAGCAATGCCAGGCCAGGCGCTTGCCCGCCAGCGTGGGCGCGAGCAGCACATAAGAGAGTGCTGTCAGGCGCGCCGGGACATAGTTCAACGCGTCGTCGAGGCGGGCGGCGGCGCAGCCGAACTGCAGAAAGCGCGCATTGCGGTAGCCCCACATGGCGTCCAGCGTGTTCGCCAGGCGGAACAGCACCGCGCCGGGGCCGCCTGCGATGGCGAACCAGAACAAAGTGCCGAACACCGCGTCGTTGCCGTTTTCAAGCAGCGATTCGGTGCTGGCTTTGGCCAGGTCCGCAGGCGTGGCGTTGGCCGTGTCGCGGCTGACGATGCGGGAGGTCAGGTAGCGCGCGGCCGGCAGGTCGCCCTTGGACAGCGCCGTGGCGATAGGCAAATTGTGGTCGCGCAGGCTGCGCAAGCCGATGCAGAAGTACAGCATCAACGCGTGCAGTGCGAAGCCGGCGGCGGCCGTTGTTGCAGTGGCGGCCGCAGCCCATGCCAGCAGCGTGACCGGTGCGACCGCCAGCAGCCAGGCCAACGCGCCGCGCGGGAAGCGCGAGCCATCCCGGTTCAGGCGGCGCTCGATGGCGCTGGCCAGGTTGCCGAAGCCGACCAGCGGGTGCCAGCGTGGCGTTTCGCCCAGCAGCAGATCGAGTGCCACGCCCGCCGCGAGCAGCAGCGCGATGGCGGCGGCGCTCATCCCCATCAGCATGGTGCGCCTTTCAGCACGAGGGGCAACCCGGCCGCCACGAATACGGCACGGTCGCACACGGCGGCGACAGCCTGGTTCAGGCGTCCCGCTTCGTCGGTGAAGGCGCGCGAGATCGCGCCATACGGCACGATGCCCATGCCGACTTCGTTCGACACCAGCACGATGTCGCCCATGGTACCCGCTTCCAGGCCAGCGCCGCTGGCCGTCGCCGGCGCCGCCGGACCGTCAGCCGCCCGCGCCAGCACGTCCAGCAGCGCCGCGCGCTCCGCATGGAAGCGCGCCGGCAGGGCGATCTCGCCCACGTCCGGGTATTCCGTGCCGTCAGCGAACATCAGGTTGCTGAGCCACAGCGTCAGGCAATCGACCAGCACCAGGCGGCCGGGCGTGCACCATTGCTGCAGCGTTTGCGCGAGCGCCAGCGGTTCCTCGACAGTCCTCCAATCGGCGGGCCGCCGACGCTGGTGGTGGCCGATGCGTACTTCCATCTCGCCATCCCCGGCGTGCGCCGTGGCGAGGTAGACCACCTCCTTGCTGGAGGTAATGGCGAGCTGCTCCGCATACGCGCTCTTGCCCGAGCGTGCGCCGCCAAACACCAGCGTGCAGGTCATTGCGCAATCCTCATGCCGCGCTCCGCGTAAACATGGCCGCTACCGCCGCCGGATTGGACGGGAAGTAGGCATGGAAATAGGAGGCCGTCAGCGATCCCAGCTTGTAGACCGCCTCGCCGTCCAGCCCCGACGGATGCTTCACCGTGCGCACGGAAGGCGCTACCGGCGTTTCCAGGGTCGAGTAGTGAAAAGTGTGGCCGCGTAAAACGCCATGGGGCGTTGGCATGCCTTGCGAGCCCAGCCCGGCCAGGCGCGCCTGCATGGCCACGCGGCCGGGCAGCACCGCCGCCATGTTCCAGACTGCCCCGGCCTTGTCGGCCAGGGTTTCCGCCAGCGCCATCATGCCGCCGCACTCCGCCAAGATGGGGGTGCCGTCACGGTGCGCCGCGCGGATGGATTCCTGCCAGCGCTGCGCGTAGGCCAGCTTCTCCGCATGCAGTTCGGGATAGCCGCCCGGCAGATAGACCGCGTCCGCGCCTGCCGGCACGGGATGGTCCGCCAGCGGCGAGAAGAATTCCAGCGTGGCACCTAGTTCGCACAAGGTTTCCAGGTTGGCCGGGTACAGGAACATGAAGGCCGCGTCGCGCGCGATGGCGATCTTGCGGCCAGCCAAGGGACGCGCATTGGAGAGTGCTTCGCCCGGCTCTGCGGCTGCGGCGGCACTGGCTGCCGCCAGCGCGTCCCCCAGCTCCAGGCGCGTGCTGCGCAGATTGCTCCACGCGGCCTCGTCGAAGTTCAGCTGGTCCGCCAGCTGGTCCAGAATCTCATCGATGCCATCCACCTCGGATGGCAGCACCAGCCCCAGGTGGCGCTCGGGCAGCGAGCGCGCCTGCTTGGGCAGGGTGGCGAACAACGGAATGTCGCGCAGCGAGGCCGCCACCATGGCCGCGTGTCCGGGGCTGGCGACCCGGTTGGCGATCACGCCCGCCATGTCCACCGGTCCGTAGTCGCGCAGGCCATGCACCAGCGCGCCGGCCGTTTGCGCCATGGAGCCCGCGTCGATCACCGCCATCACCGGCACGCCGAATTCGCGCGCCAGGTCCGCCGAAGACGGCGAGCCGTCGTACAAGCCCATTACCCCTTCAATCAGGATCACGTCCGCCTCCAGCGCGGCTTGCGCCAGTTGTGCGCGGCAAGCCTCGCGGCCCACGATCCACAGGTCCAGCGATTTCACGGGCGCGCCGCTGGCGCGTTCCAGCAGCATGGGGTCGATGAAGTCCGGCCCGCATTTGAATACGCGCACCTTGCGGCCCATCCGGGTCAGCTTGCGCGCCAGCGCGGCCGTCACGGTGGTCTTGCCCTGGCCGGACGCCACCGCCGCCACCAGCACCACCGGGGCGTTGATATGCGAGGACGTTACCATTCCGTGCCCGCCTGCGCGCCGATGCCGGCCTTGAAGGCATGCTTGACCACGTTCATCTCGGTGACGGTGTCCGCCACGTCGACCAGCTCCTGCGGCGCGCCGCGCCCGGTGATCACCACGTGCTGCATGGCCGGCCGCTCCAGCAGGTCGGCGATCACCGTGTTCACGTCCAGGTAGCGGTATTTCAGCGCAATGTTCAGTTCATCCAGCACCACCAGGCCCACGCCGGGGTCGGCCAGGAAGCGCTTGGCCTGCTCCCACGCCAGTTCGGCCTTCTCGATGTCGCGCTCGCGGTTCTGGGTTTCCCAGGTATAGCCCTCGCCCATGGAGTGGAAGCTCACTTCCTCGGGGAAGCGGCGCAGGAACAGCTCTTCGCCGGTCTGCATGGCGCCCTTGATAAACTGCACCACGCCCACTTTCATGCCGTGGCCCATGGCGCGCACCGCCATGCCGAAGCCGGAAGAGCTCTTGCCCTTGCCGTTGCCGGTGTTGACGATGATGATGCCGATCTGCTTGTCCGCCGCCGCGATCTTGGCGTCGATGATGGCCTTCTTGCGCTCCATGCGGATGCGGTGACGCTCGTTCAGTGCGTCGATGTCATTATTCTCATTCATGCGGTTTCTTCCTTCGGTATGAAGATGTGGCGCTGGCCGTGCCGGATCACGTCGATCGGATGGCCCAGGTAGTCGCTCAGGATGTCCGGTTGCATCACGTCAGCCACCGGCCCGGCCAGCCAGCGGCCGTCGCCCATCAGCAGCAGGGCATGGGTGGAGACGCTGTGCGCCAGCGTGAGGTCATGGCCGACCATCACCACGGTTTTATGTTGTTCGCGGCACAGGCGCGCCAGCAGGCGCATCACGCTTACCTGGTGCGCCAGGTCCAGCGCATTGGCCGGTTCGTCCAGCAGCAGCAGCGGCGTGTCCTGCGCCAGCATGGCGGCGATGGCCACGCGCTGGCGCTCGCCGCCCGACAGCGTGCGCACATTGCGCTGCGCCAGTTCCGCCACTTCCATCGCCGCCAGGGCCTCCATGGCCAGGCGGTGGTCGTCGGTGTTTTCCCAATAGCGGTCGCCGTGGTAGGGATGGCGCGCCGACAGCACGGTTTCGATCACGCTGTAGGCGAAAGCGTCGTTGCGCGACTGCGCCAGGAAGGCGCGCTCGCGCGCCAGCTCGGCCAGCGGCCAGTCCGGCAGGCTGCGGCCCTGGATGGACACGCCGCCTTCCTGCAGCGGAATCAGTCCTGCCAGGGTGCGCAGCAGCGTGCTCTTGCCCGCGCCGTTGCGGCCGATCACGCTCCAGCATTCGCCGTCGCGCACTTGCCAGCTCAGGTTGTCGATCAGCGTGCGCGCGCCGATGCGCAGTGTCAAATTGCCGGTAGCGATCATTTCTGCAGCCTGTGGAGTTGATACAGGAACACCGGCGTGCCGATCAGCGCGGTGACCACGCCCACCGGCAGCTGCAGCGGCGCAAACAGGGTGCGCGCCAGGGTATCGGCCAGCACCAGGTAGCCGCCGCCGGTCAGCATCGCCGCCGGGATCAGCACGCGGTGGTCCGGACCGAAGGCGAAGCGGCAGGCGTGCGGCACGATCAGCCCCACGAAGCCCACGCTGCCCGCATTGGTCACCGCGCTGGCGGTCAGCAGGGCGGACACGAAGAACAGCCCCTTGCGCAGCGCGCCCACGTTGATGCCCAGCGTGACGGCCGCCTCGGCGTGCAGCGCCATCACATTGATGGCCCGCGCGCTGCGCAGCGCGAACACGGTGGCGCCGGCCAGCACGATCCACGGTATCCAGCGCATCGGTGCGCCGGCCAGGTCGCCGATCAGCCAGAACACCATGGTGCGCAGGCGGCTTTCAGGGGCTATCGACAGCATCAGCGTGATCAGCGCCGTGCAGGCCGCCGTCAGGATCACGCCGGTGAGCAGCAGCAGGGCGGTGCCGCCTTCGGCCGCCGCGCCGCTGCGCATGTCGCGCCGCGCCAGGAAGTACAGCATCATGGACACGGCCACGGCGCCGCCGAAGGCCGCCGCATCCACCACCCAGGCCGCGCACATGAACATCATGGCCGCCAGCGCTCCCACCGCCGCGCCCGACGAAATGCCCAGCACATAGGGGTCTGCCAGCGGATTGCGCAGCAGGGCCTGCATCATCACCCCCGCCAGCGACAGCGCCGCGCCGGTGACGAAGGCGGTCAGCGCACGGCTGCCGCGCAGGTCGAGCAGGGTGGCGGCCAGGCTGTCGGCCTTGCCGTTCCACAGTTCGCCCAGCGCGCCGGGAATGTCGGACAGCGGAATGTGAACCGAGCCGGTTACGCCGGAAAACAGCAGGCTGCCGATGACGAACAGCAGCAGGCCGCCGGTGATGGCGGTTGCCCGTGCGCGCAGCTTGGAGGAATGTGGATGCATGGTGCCTTACGTACCTTAGGTTAAATGCTTTACTTGATACCGTAGCGTACAGCGGCGAAGAACTTGGCGCCCGGCGTGGCGTAGTTGCGCGCCACCTCGTAGTTCTTGTCGGTGACGTTGTTCATGCGCGCCAGTACCGACCAGTCGCGCGCGAACTGCCAGGTGGCATACAGGTTCAGCAGGCTGTAGCCGCCCAGGCGGTTGCGGTTGGCAGCGTCGTCGAAGCGGCTGCCGGAAACCTGCAGTTCGGCGCCGGCGGTCAGCGCGCCTGCGGCGTATTCTACGCTGGCGTTGCCGTGTTTTTTAGAGCGGCGCGCCAGCGATTTGCCGGTGGTCTCATCCTTCGGGTCTTGCCAGTCCGCGTTGGCGGCCACGGTGAAGGCGCCGATGCGGCGGCCGGCGTTCAGCGATACGCCTTCCAGCATGGCGTGGTTCACGTTGTACGAGCAGCTGCCTTTGCGGGTCGGGTCCGGGCATGGCGTGGTGGTCACCAGCATGTCGGTCAGCTTGTTGCGGTAGATGCTGGCGCCGAATTCGGTCACGCCGTCGTCGTACTGCAGGCTCGCTTCGCCGTTGCGGCCCTGCTCAGGCTTGTTGTTCTCGTAGCCAAAGCCCGGGTAGTACAGCTCGTTGAAGGTGGGCGCACGGAAGCTGGTGCCGAAGCTGGCGCTGGCGCGCAGCGCGCTGCTGAAGCGGTAGCCGTAGCCGGCCGAACCGGTGGTCTTGGTGCCGTATTGCGAGCTGTCGTCCGCGCGCAGGCCGAAGGTGGCCAGGTGCGCGCCGCGCTTCAGGCTGTAGGCACCGGCGTAGGAGTCGGTCTTGCGAACCTTGCCCAGTGCGGGCGTGGAGCCGGAGACCACCTTCTCTTCGCGGTGGCCGAACAGCACTTGCAGCGTGTCCTCGCCGATGCGGATGTCGTTTTGCCAGGTGACGTCGGTCTGCTTGCTGTCGATGCGGCTGTAGGAGCTGGCCACGCCGGTGTCGGAGATCGAGGTGTCTTCTGCCTTGGCCAGCTGCACGGTGCTGTACCAGTTGTCCATGACCTGGTTTTTGCTGAACACGCCCAGGTTGGCCAGCTTGGTCTGGCTGCGCGTATCGTAGCGGCTGGCGCCGCTGTCGAACTGGCCGTTGGTGCGGCTGTTCAGGAATACCAGGCCCAGGTCGTGGCCCTTGGCCAGTTCGAATCCGAACTGGCCGGAAGTGCTGGTGCGCTCGTAGCCGTCATCGTCCGCGTTGTAGTTGCTGGTGCCTGGCTTGGTGGACGAGAAGCCGTCCGACTGTTCACGGCCGGCGCTGATGGCGTAGCTGAAGCTGTTGTCGCCTGCGCTGGCACCGGAAATGCTGGCGTCGTACTTGCGGGTCTGGTCGCTGCCCACGCCGGCGGAGGCGGCCACGTTCGGCGCACCGGCGCCTTTTTTAGTGAAGATCTGCACCACGCCGCCGATGGCGTCGGCGCCGTACAGGGTGCTCATCGGGCCGTATACGATCTCGATGCGTTCGATGGCCTGCAGCGGAATGCCGGACCAGCTGGCCGTGCCGGAGGTGATCGAACCGATGCGCACGCCGTCCACCAGCACCACGGTCTGGTTGGCATTGGCGCCGCGCAGGTAGACGCTGGAGTTGGTGCCCGGGCCGCCGTTGCGGGCGATTTCGATGCCGCGCTGGCGCTGCAGCAGGTCGGTGATGGAGCCGGCGCCGGAACGGGCGATGTCTTCCGCTTGCAAGGTGACGACGTCGCTCAGCACATCGCGCTGCAGTTGCGCCGAGCGGGTGGCGGTGACGATGACGGCGTCCGATACGGTGATCTGGGCGAAGGAAGGCGCGGCCATAGCCATGGCCAGCGACGTCAGGGCCGCGTGCCGGATTACAGGAAAGCTCATAGTATTTCTTTGTATAGTATGCAACCAGCCTACTTCCCCGTGGGCTGGATTGAACAGATGCGCGCTGCGCATCCACCTGCTTTGGCCGGTATCCGGGCTCGCAAGTTGAACTGCCTTACCTTCCCATGCAGTGCACAGTGGTTTGTCGGAGGCAGCTTGTCGCCGTGGGCGACACTTGTTTACCGTTGCGGGGGCAGCACACGTTGGCCGTTTTCCTGGTAGGGGCGCGGCTTCGTGTTTCCCGTTTAACTGCGCGCATGGGCATGCGCGCGGGCACCAAAACCCCGCCATTATACGGACTTCAGGCCACGGCTTCCAGAATGACAGTCTCGCCGTAGGCGATCTTGTGCGGCAAGGCGGCGGCCCGCAGCGCGATCTCGGCCAGCGGCAGGCCGCCTTGCAGGCCCGCCTCGAGCGCCACCATCAGGCGGATCGTGCCAGCGTGGCAGATGATGGCAACTTCATGCGCGCCGCGCGCTCGCCCGTCGCAGGCGGCCCCGCTGTGCCGGGCAAGCAGCTCGGCGCGGAAGGCTGCCACGCGTTCGGCCACTTGCAGCACGCTCTCGCCGCCGCCGGGACGGTAGCAGGCCAGGTCCGCCGCCCAGGCATCCACTTCGGTGCGCGGGATATCGTCCCAGCTGCGCCGCTCCCAGGCGCCGAAGTCCATCTCCGCCAGGCGCGCATCCAGCGTGTGGGCGCCGAGCAGGCTAGTCAGGGCGGTGCAGCGCTGTAAAGGGCTGGAGTAGAGCGGCGTGCCGGGCGGGATGCTGGCGCTGGCCAGCAGCGCGGCGTGCACGCGCGCGACGTCGTGCGGCGCGGCGGCCAGGTCGGTGCTGCCGTAGCAGACGCCCGGCGCCACCAGCGGTTGCGGATGACGGACCAGGATCAGGCGCATCGGCTGCCCCTGTCCCTGCCGCGACGCGGCCGGGCTGGCGCCAGCGCCGCCGCTGCCCATGTGTTCATGCCGCCCACGCGCCGTGGCCAAGGCCGGCCAGCACGCACAGGTAAATCAGCACTTCGGCCAGTTGCTGCACCGCGCCCAAACAGTCGCCCGTGTAGCCGCCGATGCGGCGTGCGCATTTGCGACCCAGCCAGGCGGCTGCGGCCAGCGCGGCCAGCAAGGCGGCGCAAATGGACAACCACGGCAGCCATCCCGCCGCGCCGATCGCCGCTGCAGGCAACGCTGTGCAGACGCATGCGATGGCAAATTCGTCCCCACTCATCTCCTGCGCCATCGGCTTGGCCTTGCCTTCCGCGCGCGCGTATTCCATGCGCCAGATCAGCGAGGTGGCGGCGAGGCGCGACAGCGGGTGCGCCAGGAACAGCGCGGCCACCGCCGTGGCGGGCGGCAGCATGGCCAGCACCGTGCACTTCACCGCCAGCAGGCAGATGGTGCCGATCGCGCCGTACGCGCCAATGCGCGAATCCTTCATGATCTCCAGCACGCGCTCGCGCGTCATGCCGCCGCCGAAGCCGTCGCACATGTCGGCAAAGCCGTCTTCATGGAAAGCGCCGGTGGCGTAAATGCCGGCGGCCGTCGCCAGCAGCACGGCCACCGGCGCGGGGAACACGAAGGCAGCCGCCGCATACACGGCCGCAGCGAGGGCGGCTACCACCAGCCCTACCAGCGGGAAATAACGCGACGCGTGGTGCAGCCACGCGGAATCGAAACCTACCCACGCTGGAATGGGCAACCGCGTGAAAAACTGCAGTGCGATGAAGAACAGGCGCAGCTGGTGAAGGGGGGCACGGAGCGCGTGACGCATGGCGGGCGCTTACTCGGACTTTTCGCTGACCTGGGCCGACTCGAAGGTCGCCATCTGGTTCACGAAGTTCACCGCCGCTTGCAGCAGCGGCAAGGCCAGTGCGCTTCCGGTACCTTCGCCCAGGCGCAGGCCCAGGTTCAACAACGGGCGCGCGCCCAGGTTGTCCAGCATCAGCTTGTGTCCACTCTCGTCCGAGCAATGCGCGAACACGCAGTAGTCGAGGATGGCCGGCTGCAGGCGCGCGGCCACCAGTAGCGCGCTGGTGACGATGAAACCGTCGATCAGCAGCACCTTGCGCATTTCGGCCGCCTTCAGCATGGCGCCCGCCATCATGGCAATCTCGAAGCCGCCGAATGCCGCGAGCACGCCCAGTGGATCGGAGATGTCCGCATGCTTCGCAACTGCCGCCTCGATCACGTGCTGTTTGTGCAGCACGCCCTCGGCCGACAGCCCGGTGCCCGCGCCTACGCAATGCGCCACCGGGATGCCGGTCAGCTTGTGCATCAGCGCGGCGGCGGCGGTAGTGTTCCCGATACCCATCTCGCCAAAGCCCACCATATTGCCCGGCAGGTCCGCAGCCAGCGCCGCGCCATGTGCCAGCGCGGCAGCGCATTGTTCCGCCGTCATGGCTGGTTCCTGCGCGAAGTTGCGGGTGCCGTGTGCCACCTTGCGGTCGTGCAGGCCGTTGCGCGCGCCGAAGTCATGATTTACGCCCGCGTCCACCACATGCAGAGCGCAGCCCATCTGCCGCGCGAACACATTGATGGCGGCGCCCTGGCCGAGGAAGTTTTCCACCATCTGCCAGGTCACGTCCTGCGGATAGGCGGAAACGCCTTCCGCAACGACGCCGTGGTCCCCTGCGAATACCAGGATTGCCGGACCCACTATAGAGAGCGCCGTCGTACCCTGGATCAGGCCGATCTGCTTGGCAAGCACCTCCAGGACGCCCAGGCTGCCGAGCGGCTTGGTCTTGTTGTTAACGACGCGCTCCAGCGCAGCGGACAGTTCGGCATTCGCGGTAGGGGAAATTTGCATGGGAATTCATAGAGAAGGAAAACGAGTTGCGATGGTACAGCTTGCCCTTGCGGAATGCGAGAGCCTTTGCTATAGTTCTGTCCCCGCGCTGCTGAGCACTGCTTGCAGCGTAGGAGAGGTAGGAAAACAGGGGTTGACGGATTTAACGAAACGCCCCATAATCTCATCTCTCTGCTGCTGAACAAAACGCTTCAGCAACAACGCAGAATTCTTTAAAAATTTACAATCGATAAGTGTGGGCGTTTGATGATGATGCCGGAGGCGCAAGCCTCTTAGCTCAA
>NZ_BAAKJE010000300.1:0-239 GCF_059704565.1 Massilia sp. NBRC 108631 | reverse complement strand
CTTCAGACGCTGGACTTGCTCGTCACGCGCCAGCAGCATGGCTTTCAGGGCGGCGATGTCGTCAGGGAGGTCGGTGGCGGTGAGCATGCCCCGAGTTTACGGAACTCCGGCCACGTTTACAAGGCCGATTGGGGGCGCCACGTACGTTCCGGCCTGCGCCAGTCAATGCCTTCCAGCAGCATCGACAACTGCGCCTGCGTCAGCATCACTGTCCCGCTGGCAGCCTGAGGCCAGACGAA
>NZ_BAAKJE010000299.1:0-209 GCF_059704565.1 Massilia sp. NBRC 108631 | reverse complement strand
TCGATTCTTGGCGAGAGCGGGCTGGCGGGCCAGCTCAAGAAGATGCTGGCCGAGCGCATGTTGACGGCGGAGTTGAACCACCATCTGGCCAACGAAGCCGAGTCGAGCGAAAACCACCGCAACGGCAGCAGCTCCAAAACGGTACTAACCCCAGGCGGGAAAATCCAGTTGGATGTCCCTCGTGACCGGCTTTCCAGCTTCGAGCCGAA
>NZ_BAAKJE010000298.1:0-374 GCF_059704565.1 Massilia sp. NBRC 108631 | reverse complement strand
CCGGAAGCCTGGGTGCTGCTCAGGGCCACCACTTGCGCGGTGGTCAGGCCGTTGGCGATCACATTGGTGCTCAGCGCGCCCATCTGGGCGCTGGTCAGCGCGGCAACCTGGTTGGTGGTCAGGCCGGCGAACTGGGCCGTGCTCAGGCCGGCGATGGCGGCGGTCTTCAGCGCGGCGAAGTCCACGGTCTCCATGGCGGCCAGGTTGGCCGTGGTGAAGGCGCCCACTTGGGCCGAGGTCAGGCCGGCAGCCTGGGAGGTGCTCAGCGCGACCACTTGCGCGGTGGTCAGGCCGTTGGCGATCAGGTTGGTGCTCAGCGCGCCGATCTGGCCGCTGGTCAGCGCGGCGACCTGGTTGGTGGTCAGGCCGGCGAA
>NZ_BAAKJE010000297.1:0-49324 GCF_059704565.1 Massilia sp. NBRC 108631 | reverse complement strand
TGTTCATCAAACGCGTCAGCGTGGATGGCGCGTCGTTGGTGTGCAGCGTGGAGAACACCATGTGGCCGGTCTGCGCCGCCTTGATGGCGATGTCGGCCGTTTCCAGGTCGCGGATCTCGCCCACCATGATGATGTCCGGATCCTGGCGCAGGAAGGATTTCAGCGCCACCGGGAAGGTCAGGCCGGCGCGGTCGTTGACGTTGACCTGGTTCACGCCGGGCAGGTTGATCTCGGCCGGGTCTTCAGCGGTGGAAATGTTGATGCCCGGCTTGTTCAGGATGTTCAGGCAGGTGTACAGCGACACCGTCTTGCCGGAGCCGGTCGGGCCGGTCACCAGCACCATGCCGTAGGGGCGCTGGATGGCGTCCAGCAGCAGGTCTTTCTGGTCCGGGTCGTAGCCCAGCGAGTCGATGCCCATCTGGGCCTGGGTCGCGTCCAGGATACGCATCACGGTCTTTTCGCCGAACAGGGTCGGCAGGGTGGACACGCGCAGGTCGACCGTCTTGGTGGGCGAGACGATCAGGCGCATGCGGCCATCCTGCGGCACGCGTTTTTCCGAGATGTCCAGCTTGGCCAGCACCTTGATGCGCGACACCAGCTTGTCCTTGATCGACACCGGCGGCTGCGCGTGTTCCATCAGCACGCCGTCGACGCGGAAGCGGATGCGGTAGAACTTTTCGAATGGTTCAAAATGCAAGTCCGATGCACCCATGCCAACGGCGTCCATCAGCATCTTGTTCAGGAAGCGCACGATGGGCGCGTCTTCCACTTCGTTGGCGGCCTGCTCGGCGGCGGCCGAGGGCGCTTCGGTTTCGTCGGCGAACTGGATTTCCTGCTCGTCGCCGGCCAGTTCGTTCAGGTTTTGCTCGGCGCTGCGGCCCAGGCTGCCCAGCATGGCCAGCAGCGCATCGTGCGCCACGATCACCGGTTCCACCAGCGATTCGGTCTGGAACTTGATCTGGTCCAGCGCCTGGGTGTTGGTGGGGTCCGAGATCGCCACCGACATCTTGTTGCCGCGCTTGGACAGGGCGATCACGCGCTGGCCCTGCATCAGCTTGGCGTCGATGATCTTGGGCGGCAGCGCGTCGATGCTGAACGCGGCCAGGTCCATCAGCGGGTAGGCGAACGTTTCGGAACAGAAGGAGGCTAGCTCGCGGGCCTGGATGGCGTTGCTGGCCAACAAGGTGTCGATAAACGGCAGCTTGTCGGCCAAGGCCTTCTTTTGCAGCGCGTCCGCCTGCACCGGCGTCAGCCGGCCGGCTTGCATCAAGGCCCGCGCCAGTCCCGCCATGGGGGCGCTGGACGCCGTATTGGGTTGAACTGCTGCCATAGAAGCGCGCTGTCAGGAAAACTACATAAGGAGGCTGGCACCGGGGCCATCCACCGGATGATGCCCGGAGGCATCACTTTTGTAAAGCAAGATCCCTACCGTGCGCCGATCTATGACAACCTTATGCGCCGGCCCGTATCAATTTCACGACTTTGATGGCCTGGTTCTGCACCTGCACCACCTCGATGACGCAACCGCCGAGGCGCACGCTGATGGCCGCCTCCGGAATTTCCTGCAAGTATTCGAGCAGCATCCCGTTCAATGTTTTCGGTCCGTCCAGGGGGAAGTTTAATCCCAGCCGCTTATTGATGTCACGCAAGGCCGTGGCGCCTTCCAGCAGGCAGTCGCCGGACGCGGTCCAGTTGAAGCTGTCGGCGCGCGCGGCGCCCGGGGTTGATGTCGTAAATTCACCGATCATTTCCTCGATGATATCGTCCAGCGTCACCAGGCCCTGCACTTCGCCGTACTCGTCGACGATGATGCCGAGGCGTTCCTTGTTCTCCTGGAAGTACTGCAGCTGGGCAAACACGCCGGTGTCCTGCGGAATGAAGTAGGGCTCGGACAGCAGCGCGCGGAAGTGCTCGGCCGTCAGTTCGTCCTCCTGGGTCAGCAGCGCCATGGCCTTGCGCACGTGCAGGATACCGGCGATCTGGTTGATCTCGCCTTCGTAGACCGGCAGCTTGTTGTGGTAGCAGGTGGTCAGCTGCTGCACGATTTCCTCCACCGGCGCGGCCAGGTTGAGCGCTTCGATCTGGCTGCGCGGCGTCATCACGTCTTCGATGGAAATGGCTTCCAGGTCGAACAGGTTGAGCAGGATGCTCTTGTGCTTTTGCGGGATGAAGTTGCCGCCTTCCAGCACCAGCGAGCGCAGCTCCTCGGGCGACAGGCGGGTGTCGCGCAGCGGCGTGCCCATCTTGATGCGGAACAGCTTCAGCACCACGCCCACGAACAGGTTGGTGAACCAGATCACCGGCTTGGCGGCCGCCATCAGCGGCCGCAGGATGGTGGCGGTGGGCAGGGCGATCTGCTCGGGGTAGGTGGCGCCTATCATCTTCGGCGAGATCTCGGCGAACACCACCAGCAGAAAGGTCATGCAGGCGGTGGAGGCCACAATCAGCCACTCGTCGTAGCCGAAGGTGTGGATCACGATGGCCGTGACCAGCGCGATGGCGGTGGCGTTGATCAGCGTGTTGGCAATCAGCACCAGCGACAGCAGCTTGTCAGTGCGGTCCAGCAGCCACAGGGTGGCCAGCGCACGCCGGCTGCCGCGCTTGGCCTGGTGGCGCAAACGGTAGCGGTTGGCCGCCATCAGGGCGGTTTCGGCCATGGCGAAGAACGCCGAGCACAGGATCAGGAAAGCAAGCGCAAGAAATTGCGCCCATATGGGAACGGTATCCAATGGGTCACCGTGAAGAAACTGGCATGGGGAATAGCTGGTCAGGCGTGGCCGGCCCAGAGCGGGAAGCTGCACAATGCGGCTTCAGAGTGGTGGATTTTAAGTCAAGCCCAGCCGGGGTGCAAGCCGGACACTGTTTCCACGGCTATAATCCGGCCATGGACTGTCCATATCCCCCTGCCGGCGCGGCCCTGCGGCTGGCGTTGCCGCCGCCGCCGGCGCTGTCCGGGCTGCTGCATCATTTCCACATCGAGTACGCCAGCGCGGGCCGGGTGGTGGTGCCGGCGTCGCCGCTGGCCCAGCTGACCTTTTTCATCGAAGGCGGCTCGCTGCTTGCGCCAGAGCAAGGCCGGCAAGGCCAGCCGCGCTTGCTGAACCGGCCCTTCGTCTGCGGGCCCATGTCGCGTGCCATGCCGGCCGAGTGGCAGCCGGGCACCACCTTCGTCAGCGCGCTGATCGAGCCGTCCCGCTTCAGCGGCCTGTTCGGCCTGCCCTTGAACGCTTTGCTCAACCTGCCGGTACCGCTGGACGATGCTGTTCCCGGCCTGCCGTACCGGGAGCTGCAGCAGCGCCTGCTGGCCACGCGCGACGCGGCGCGCTGGGTGGCGCTGATGTCGGACTGGCTGCTGCGGCTGGCCGCGCGCCGCGAGCATGCGCTGCGCGCCGCGTTCCGCCTGCCCGCCGCACTGCTGTTCTGCCCGGCGGAGAGCATCGCCCTGCAGCATGGCATCAGCGTGCGCCAGTTCGAGCGGCGCTTCCTGGCCGCCTACGGCCAGAACCTGCGCGACAGCCGCCGCCTGGCGCGCTATGCGCGTGCGCTGGCGATGATGATGTCGTGCCCGCAGCCCTTGCCGCGCGGGCAGCTGACCCGCATCGCCATGGATGCCGGCTACCACGACCAGGCCCACATGGTGCGCGATTTCGGCGACCTGCTGGGCCAGGCCCCGGGCGCCCTGATGGCGGGACCGGACACCGGCGAGCTGCGCCTGCTGCGCTACGACGCGCATTCCCGGCCGGCGGTGGTGCAGGGCTGGTGACATTGCCCGGCTGTCGTGTCGGTACAATGAAGCGCATGCCGTTCCCGCTATCGTGTGCTGAAACGACAGGGGAGTGCTATGAATGAAACGACTGGCTTGCCGACGCTGGAAGGCGACGGCTTTATCTTGACGTCGGTGGACGGCCTGCTGCACGCGGCCAAGAGCGACAGCTTGTGGTACCTGAGCTTCGGCCTGGCCTGCTGCGCGGTGGAGATGATGCAAGCTGCCGCCGCACGCTACGACATGGACCGCTTCGGCATGGTGCCGCGCCCGTCGCCGCGCCACGCGGACCTGATGATCATCTCCGGCACGCTGACCAACAAGATGGCGCGCGCCGTGCGCCGCTCCTACGACCAGATGCCGGAGCCGCGCTACGTGGTGTCGATGGGCTCGTGCGCCAACGGCGGCGGCTACTACCACTACAGCTACTCGGTGGTGCGCGGCTGCGACCGCATCGTGCCGGTCGATATCTATGTGCCGGGCTGCCCGCCCACGCCGGAAGCGTTGCTGTACGGTCTGCTCCAGCTGCAAAACAAGATACGCGGACCCAAGGCCGGGCGCTTGCCGAACGAAATCGCGCGCTGACACTTGCCGGACCGGTGCGCAGGCAGCGTAAAATTGCGATTCCGACTATCAGGAGAATTGCATGATGACGTTGCGCGCCCGCAGCCTGGCCCTCGCAGTATCGATGAGTTTCGCACCTTGCGCCGCTTGGGCCGCGACCCTGACCGTGGGACCGGGCATGGCGTATGCGCGGCCCTGCCTGGCGTTTGCCGCCGCCCGCAGCGGCGCACGGTGGAGATCGAGGCCGGCCTCTATCCCGGCGAGGTATGCCGCATCACGCCCAATTTCCTCACCATCCGCGGCATGCGCGGACGCGCGCGCATCGACGCGCA
Source organism: Massilia sp. NBRC 108631 (assembly GCF_059704565.1). Taxonomy (NCBI): domain Bacteria; kingdom Pseudomonadati; phylum Pseudomonadota; class Betaproteobacteria; order Burkholderiales; family Oxalobacteraceae; genus Massilia; species Massilia sp. NBRC 108631. The sequence goes on along the minus strand of NZ_BAAKJE010000297.1, from coordinate 44,665 downwards.
GGGGCGCGGCGCGGAGGGCAAGGGCGCGTGGATCATCGCCGGCAACGACGTGACGGTCGACAACGTGGAGATCTTCAACGCCAAGGTGTCCGACAAGAACGGCGCCGCGCTGCGCATCGAGGGCAACAACTTCACGCTGAAGAACAGCTTCCTGCACGACAACGAGAACGGCGTGCTGACCGGCGCCTCGCCCACCAGCCGCATCGTGATCGAGAACAGCGAGTTCGGGCGCAACGGCGACGGCAGCGGCCAGACCCACAACATCTATGTGGGGGATGTGGCCAGCCTGACGTTCCGCTTCAACTATTCGCACGACGCCAACATCGGCCACAACCTGAAGTCGCGCGCGCGCATCAACACCATCGCCTACAACCGCTTCTCCAGCCTGGCGCCGGGCGAGAAGGGCAGCACCGCCGCCGGCCGGCCCAGCTTCGAGATCGACCTGCCGAACGCGGGCGCGGCCTACGTGCTGGGCAACGTGATCCAGCAGCCGGCCGACAACGACAACAATACCCTGCTGGCCTACGGCAACGAGGCCAGCGGCCCGAACGACATGCTGTACGTGGTGAACAATACCTTCATCAACGACGACAAGCGCAACGGCGTGTTCGTGCGCGTGCATGAGCGCATCAAGACGCCGGCGCATATCCAGAACAATATCTTCGCCGGCAAGGGCATCGTGACCAACCAGGCTGCGGCGGTGCAGCGCCGCAACCACGCCGCCATGGAGGTTGAGTTCGTCGACCGCGCCAACTACGTGCTGGTGCCCACCGAGAACGCCAAGATCATCAACGCCGGCGCCGAGCCGCCCATGCTGCCGTCCGGCGTGGCGCTGCGGCCCACCATGCAGTACAGGCATCCGGCCGGCGGCATGCAGCGGCCGGTGTTGGGCGCGCTGGACATCGGCGCCTACCAGGCGGTGATCGTGGAGAAGAGCAAGAAGAGCTGGTATGAGGGCTTGCTGAAGTAAGCCGCTGCCGGCGCGGCGTCAGCCCAGCATGCGCAGGAAGGCGCTGATCACCGGCGCGTTGGTCAGGTCGATCAGGAAGCCGCCGGTGGGCGGCACGATGGTGGTGGCGCGCGGCGCCGGGCCGCGCTGGCGGGTGATGGCGTCCATCGCGGCGACGGCGGTGGCGGTCGAGCCGATGCCATAGCCCGCCAGCCCCGCCGTGGCCACGCCGGCTTCATGGTTGCGGCCCAGCAGCGGCCACGCGATGGCGGCGCAAAACAGCAAGGTCAGCGCAATATTGACGGCCAGGATGGCCAGCATGGGGCCGGCCACCGAGGCCAGGTCGGCCAGGTTCAGCGCGGCCAGTGTCACGGCCAGGAACAGCGGCAGCAGCACGGCGGCGATGCGGGCGATGGTCTCGCCGCGCAGCCAGGCGCCGCCCAGCGCATCATGGATGGCGCGCACCGCAAAGCCCAGCAGCAGGGCGCCCATGTAGGCGGGCAGGGCGGCGCCGGCGCGGTCCAGCCCGAAGCTCACCCAGGCGCCCGCCTTCACGCACGCGGCCACCACCAGCAGATGCAGCAGCGCGCCGCGCCCCAGCGCTGCAAGCGCGCGCGCGTCCGCGAAAAAATGGGCCACGGCAGGCGCCGCCCTGGCGCCTTGTGCCGTCATGCCGGTTGCCGCCCCGCCGGCGGCCGGGTGGGGCGCCGCGCGGCCCGGCTGATCGCTGGCAGCGTCCGTTGCCGTGCTGCCCTGCGCCGCGATGGGCGACACCTTGCGCAGCAGCCATGCGCCCAGCGGGCCGGACAGCAGCGCGCCCGCGACCAGGCCGAAGGTGGCGGCCGAGGCGCCGATGGCCGCCGCCGAGGCCAGCCCCGCCTGCTCGAAGCGCGACGCGAACCCGAGCGCGGTCCCATGCCCGCCCACCAGCGTCAGCGAGCCGCACGCCACGCCCAGCAAGGCCGGCGCGCCCAGCGCCACGGCCACCGCCGCGCCGGCGGCATTCTGCAGCGCCGCCAATGCCGTGGTTGCCAGCAGCAGCACCAGCAGCATGCGTCCGCCGCCCAGCAGCACGCGCAGCGGCGCGCCCAGCCCCACGCAAGTGAAGAAGGCGATCAGCAGCGGCAGATTGAGATTTTTGGCCGGCCGCGCCAGCCATTCGATATCCGGCGTCACCAGCCAGGTCCACCAGCCTGCGTCGACCTTGGTGCCGAAACCGACCGTGGCCAGCCCGGACAAATTGAGGCACAGGCAGGCCGCGCTGAACAGCAGCCCGCCCGCGACGGGAACAGGAATATTGATGCGCGCCAGCACCGGTATCCGCTTCAGCAGCCATTCGCCCAGCAACAGGATGGGGACGGCGAGCAGCAGCAGATACCAGGGAGAATATGCCGGCGTCATCGGCCGCTTACTTCTTGGCGCTCAGGCATTCCTTCATGAAGGCCTTGCGTTCATCGCCTTTCTTGCCGGCGGCGTCGGCGTTGCAGGTCTTCATTTTGGTCTGTTGGGTCACGGGCGCGGCCGGCTTGGCGCTCAGGCAATCCTTCATGAAAGCCTTGCGCTCATCGCCTTTTTTGCCGGCGGCGTCGGCGTTGCAGGTCGCCATCTTGGACTGCTGCGAATTCTTTGGCGCCGACGCCGCCGGCGCTGCCTCAGGCGCCGCGGATGCGGAAGCGGCGGAAGCGAAAGCGGCGACAGCAGCGATAACAGCAATAATTTTTTTCATGGACGTATTCCTGTAAAGTTGAGTGGCGAAACTGCAAGGCTAACTATACGACAGTATTTCTGAATTCATGTTACTTAAGTGTATTTGAAGCAACACAACGTAAAGGAGCGGGCGATGCAAACTTTGAACAAGCGGAAATTGACGATGGCGGCCACGGCCGCAGTGGTGCTGGCGTTCGCCAGCGGTTGCAGCACCACCCCGGCCGCGCCGCCGAGCGCCGCGCTGACTGGCACGTCGTGGCAGCTGGCCGATCTGGGCGGCCAGCCCGCCGGCAAGCAGTCCTTGCAGTTCGACGCGTCGAAAGGCATGGTGTCCGGCAGCGGCGGCTGCAACAGCTTCACCGGTGCCTATCAGTGGAGCGGCAAGTCCCTGAAGATGGGGCCGCTCGCGTCCACCCGCCGCGCCTGCACGGATGAATCCGCCAGCCGTCAGGAAAATGCCTACTTGCAGGCGCTGGACGCCACCCGCACCTGGCAAGTGGAAGGCAAGACCCTGATCCTCAGCGGCGACAGCGGCCAAGTAGCCCGTTTTACCGCACAGTAGCAGCGATTCCGGCGCAGCCCGGCAATGCGGCCCGTCGCAGGGCCCTATGGGCCTGGGAATGGACATTGTTTTGTGTATGAATTCGTCCAAGACTATGCCCGAACGGGCTGCATCACAAGCACACCACAGGACCGTACGTTATTATTCGCTCACCAATATTTCCTGCGGGAGCAGCGATGAGCAAACGGGCTGGCGGGTTGACGGTGGCGAGGGCAGCGGCGCGGGTCGCGTTGATGGCGCTGGCGGCGGGGGCGGTCGGGCACGCGGCGGCGGCCGCGGCGGGCAAGCCGGACCAGGCGCTGCTGGCCAAGGCTGAGCAGGCCAGGCCGGAGGCGCTCAAGCTGCTGGAGCGCCTCGTCAATATCGACTCGGGCACCTTCAACGGGCCTGGCCTGGACCGGGTCGGCGCCCTCGCGCAGGAGGAGCTCAAGCGGCTGGGCGCGCAAGTGGAAACCTTCGCCGCCACGCCTGCGCTGAGCCGCAACATCCAGGCCACGTTGACCGGCACCGGCAAGGGCCGCATCCTGCTGGTGGCGCACATGGATACGGTGTTCCCGGACGGCGCAGCCGCCGCGCGGCCGTTCCGCATCGAGGGCGCGCGGGCCTATGGTCCCGGCATCATGGACGACAAGGGCGGCATCGTGATCGCGCTGACGGCGCTGAAGATATTGAAGCAGTCCGGCGACACCGGCTACGGCAAGATCACCGTGCTGCTCAACACCAACGAGGAAACCGGTTCGCACGGCACGCGCGCGCTGATGGAGAAGCTGTCCAGGGAACACGACGTGGCGCTGAACCTGGAGCCGGGCCGCCCGGCCGACGGTCTGGTGGTGGTGCGCAAGGGCAGCGGCGAAATCGCGCTGGAAGTGACCGGCAAGGCTGCCCACGCGGGCGTGGCGCCGGATTCCGGCCGCAACGCGGCCATGGAGGCGGCGCACCAGATGCTGCAGCTGGCCAAGCTGGCGGACCCGGCCAGGCAGACCACCGTCAATTTCACCGTCATCAAGTCCGGCGAGCGCAGCAATGTGATCCCGGACCGGGCCACGGCGGAGGCGGACGTGCGGGTGGCGGTGCCGGAGGAATTCGACCGCGTGGAGCAGGACCTGGCGCGCATCTCGGCCCACCGCCTGATCCCGGACACCGAGGTCAGCGCCAGGCTGCGGCGCGGATTCCCGCCGATGCCGAAAAGCCCGGTGACGGACGCGGTGGCCGCCAAGGCGCAGGCGGTATATGGGGAACTGGGCCGCAAGCTGACGCTGGAGAGCTCCGGCGGCGCGGCCGACGCCAGCCTCACCTACGCCGCCGGCGTGCCGACCGTCGACGGGCTGGGGATAGTCGGCGGCGCGATCCACACGCCGGAGGAATATGCGGAAGTGGAGTCCATCGCGCCGCGTGTCTACCTGCTGGCGCGGCTGATTCAGGAGTACGGGCGCTAGCGGCGGGCGCCTGGCGGGTTTGGGCGTGCCTGCCGCTAGCCGCCCTACGGCCTGGGCTTGGTGCGTAGGGCGGGCGGGTTCATGCCTTGGCCAGCAGCGCGATGGCGGCGCTGGCGGCGCCGGCGATGATGTCTTCGCGGTAGCCGGCGTCTTCCTTGTTGTGCGCGGTGTAGACCGCGATGACGATGGGCGCCTGGCCGGGCGGCCAGATCACCGCGACGTCGTTGCGCGCGCCGTAGGCGCCGCCGCCGGTCTTGTCGCCCACGGTCCAGCCGGCCGGCGTGCCTGCGCGGATCAGCTTGCCGCCCGTGGTGTTGCCCACCAGCCAGTCCTTCAGCTGTTGGCGCTGCGGCGCGGGCAGGGCGTCGCCCACCACCAGCGCCTGCAGGCTGCGCATCATCGCCAGCGGCGTGGTGGTGTCGCGCGGGTCGCCGGGAATGGCGCTGTTCAGTTCGGTTTCCCAGCGGTCCAGCCGGAACGCGGTGTCGCCGATGCTGCGCGCGAACGCCGTCACCGCTTCCGGGCCGCCCAGCACTTTCATCAGCAGGTTGGCGGCCGGGTTGTCGCTGTACTGCACGGTGGCCGCGCACAGTTCCGCCACCGTCATGCCCTGGGCGAGGTTCTTTTCAGTGATGGGCGCGTGCGGCACCAGGTCTTGCCTGGTGTAGCCAATGCGCCTGTTCAGCAGCGTCGCGTCGCTGGCGCTGCGTTGCAGGATGGCGCCGGCCAGCATGGCCTTGAAGGTGCTGCACACCGGAAAGCGTTCGCCCGTGCGGTGCCCGACTTGCCTGCCGTTGGCCAGGTTGATGGCGCAGACGCCCAGCCGTCCGCCCAGGTCTTTCTCCAGCGCCGCGAATGCGGTCAGGGGCTGGTCGGGCGCGTTGGGCGCATCGGCCGCCCATGCTTGATGGATGATGACAGGGGTAAGGACGGTGGCGCCCAGAAAATGACGACGTTGCATCAGCTGCCTCGGTAAGTGGAATAGGACCACGGCGTGACCACCAGTGGCACGTGATAATTCTGTGCTGGGTCGGCAATGCCGAACGCCAGCGTCACCAGATCGATGAATCGCGGGGATGGCAAGTCTACCCCCTGGCCGGCGAAATAGTCGCCCGCGTTGAACACCAGTTCGTACTGGCCGGCCTTCATGCTGTCGCCTTCCAGCAGCGGCGTGGCGCAGCGGCCGTCGGCATTGGTGATATCCATCTTCAGCAAGACCTTGCCCTCCGGCTTCACTTCAAACAGCGCCACTTTCACCCCTGCGCCGGGCTTGCCGGCGGCGGTGTCGAGCACGTGCGTACTGAGCTTTCCCATGGTGTTTCCTATATCCGTTGAGTGAATCACGCTATCGTACAAAACCTATACTGATGTCGGCAATGCCATATATTATTGGCGGATGAGCACTTACGACAACTACCCCCGCGACATGATCGGCTACGGCCGCACTCCACCCCATGCGCAATGGCCGGGCGGCGCCCGCGTGGCGCTGCAGTTCGTTCTCAACTACGAAGAGGGCGCCGAGAACAACGTGCTGCACGGCGACCCGGCGTCCGAAACGTTCCTGTCCGAGATCATAGGCGCTGCGGCGTTTCCGATGCGCCACCTTAGCATGGAGACGATCTACGAGTACGGCTCGCGCGCCGGCTTGTGGCGCCTGCTGCGCATGTTCGAGGAACGCAAGCTGCCGCTGACCATTTTCGGCGTCTCCATGGCGCTCAAGCGCAATCCGGAGGCGGTGGCCGCCTTCCAGGAACTGAACCACGAAATCGCCTGCCACGGCCTGCGCTGGATCTCCTACCAGAACATGGACGAGGCCACCGAGCGCGCGCATATGAAGGAGGCGGTCGAGATCATCAAGGACCTGACCGGCAGCGCCCCGCAAGGCTGGTACACCGGCCGCGACTCGCCCAACACCCACAAGCTGGTGATGGAGCACGGCGGTTTCCGCTACGACGCCGACCACTACGGCGACGACTTGCCGTTCTGGCTGCCGGTGGCGCACAAGAACGAGGCGGGGCTGGATGTGGTGAGCCCGCAACTGATCGTGCCCTACACGCTGGACACCAACGACATGCGTTTTGCCGCCATGCAGGGATTTAATTCCGGCACCCAGTTCTTCGACTACCTGAAGGATGCCTTTGACACGCTGTACGCCGAGGGCGACCCGGATGGCCTGAACCGGCCGAAAATGCTGTCCATCGGCCTGCATTGCCGCCTGATCGGGCGTCCCGGCCGCGCCGCCGCGCTGGCGCGCTTCCTGGATTACGTGCAGAGCGTGGACAAAGTGTGGATCACGCGCCGCATCGATATCGCCGAGCACTGGCACGCAACCCATCCTTATTTGGTTTGACGAATATCTGACATCATCAGAATAATATAAGTAACGGGGGCCGTGAACTGCTAACCTTGTAATCTGGGACAACGCCGAGGCTACAATGTCAGATCCGATTCGTTTTTACTACCGGGGCGCCGTGCACGAAGTGAGCACGGCCTCGCCGACGCAGACCGTGCTGCAGCATTTGCGCGAAGATCTGCATTGCACGGGCACCAAGGAAGGCTGCGCCGAAGGCGACTGCGGCGCCTGCACGGTGGTGGTCGGCTCGCTGGTCGACGGCCAGGTCGAGCTCAAGTCCGTCAATTCCTGCATCCAGTTCACCCCCACGCTGGACGGCAAGGCCCTGTTTACCGTGGAAGACCTGCAGCAGCCGGACGGCGCGCTGCACCCGGTGCAGCAGGCGCTGGTGGAATGCCACGGCTCCCAATGCGGTTTCTGCACCCCCGGTTTTGTCATGTCCCTGTGGGGCATGTACCTGAAAAACGACGCGCAGCCCTGCGCCCGCAAGGAAGTGGACGACGCGCTGTCCGGCAACCTGTGCCGCTGCACCGGCTACCGTCCCATCATCGACGCCGCCCACCGCATGACCGAACTGCCCAAGGTGGAGTTCGACCGCGCCGCGCTGGCGCGGCAGCTGGAAGCGCTCAAGCGCGACAAGCTGGCCACCTACAGCGTGGGCGAGCGCCACTTCCACGCGCCGCGCACCCTGGACGAACTGACCGCGCTGCGCGCCGCGCGCCCGTCCGCACTGATCCTGGCCGGCTCCACCGACGTCGGCCTGTGGGTGACCAAGCAGATGCGCGAACTGGACGACATCATCTACCTCGGCCACGTCGACGCGCTGAAGACCATCGAGCGGGACGGCGCCATGCTGGAAATCGGCGCCGGCGTGCCGCTGAACGACGCCTACAACGCGCTGCGCCGGCACTACCCGGAGCAGCTGTCGGAAATGCAGCAGCGCTTTGCCTCGCTGCCGATCCGCAACGCCGGCACCCTGGGCGGCAACGTCGCCAACGGCTCGCCCATCGGCGACTCCATGCCGTGGATGATCGCACTGGGCAGCGAAGTGGTGCTGCGCGGCCCGGCCGGCACGCGCACGCTGGCGCTGGAAGCGTTTTATCTCGACTACCAGAAGAAGGATCTGCGTGCGGACGAATTCGTGCAGGCGGTGCGCGTGCCGCTGCCGCGCGCGGGCCTGCAGTTCCGCACCTACAAGCTGGCCAAGCGCTTCGACCAGGACATTTCCGCCGTGTGCGCCGCCTTCGCCTTCACGCTGGACGCGGGCGTGGTGCGCGACGCCCGCATCGCCTTCGGCGGCATGGCCGCCACGCCCAAGCGCGCCGCGCTGGCCGAAGCGGCGCTGAAGGGCAGGCCGTGGAGCGAGGACAACCTGGCCATCGCCATGGAGGCGCTGGCGCAGGACTACAAGCCGCTGAGCGACATGCGCGCCTCCAGCGAATACCGCATGAAGACTGCGCAGAACCTGCTGCGCCGCTTCTGGTTCGAAACCCGTGTTGACGCGCCGCTCGCGGCGAATGCCGTAAACGCGTTCGCCTGCCGCGCGTAACGGAAACAGAGGAAGAGGAGCCGCCATGAACCATCCCGGCGCAAGCGATATCAAAGCCATGGCGTGGACCGCCGTCGGCCTCGGAAAACCGCACGAATCGGCCGAACTGCACGTGCTCGGCCAGGCCACCTACACCGACGACATTCCCGAACTGCGCGGCACGCTGCACGCGGCGCTCGGCCTGTCGTCCAAGGCGCACGCCAACATCCGCGCGCTGGACCTGGACGCGGTGCGCGCTTCGCCCGGCGTGGCGGCCGTCTACACGGTAAAGGACATCCCCGGCACCAACGACTGCGGCCCCATCATCCACGACGATCCCATCCTCGCCGACGGCAAGGTGGAATACGTGGGCCAGCCCATCTTCATCGTGGTGGCGGACACGCATGACAACGCCCGCCGCGCCGCGCGCCGCGCCAATGTCACCTATGAAGAGCTGCCTGCCGTGCTGACGCCGCAAGCGGCCAAGGCCGCGCAGTCCTATGTGCTGCCGCCGATGCAGCTGAAACGCGGCGACTACCAGGCCGCGTTCGAGAAAGCGCCGCGCACCGTGAAAGGCACGCTGTACGTGGGCGGCCAGGAGCAGTTCTACCTGGAAGGCCAGATCGCGTACGCCATTCCGAAAGAGCAGAACGGCATGCAGATCCTGTGCTCCACCCAGCACCCGAGCGAAATGCAGCACGTGGTGGCGCATGCGCTGGGCCTGCATTCGCATAACGTGCAGGTGGAGTGCCGCCGCATGGGCGGCGGTTTCGGCGGCAAGGAATCGCAGTCCGCCCTGTGGTGCGCTGCTGCGGCCATCGCCGCGAGGAAGTCCGGCCGCCCTGTCAAGCTGCGCGCCGACCGCGACGACGACATGCTCGTTACCGGCAAGCGCCACTGCTTCTATTACGAATACGAAGTGGGCTACGGCGACGACGGCAAGATCATCGCCGCCAAGGTGGACATGGTGTCGCGCGCCGGCTATTCGGCCGACCTGTCCGGCCCGGTCGCCACGCGCGCGGTCTGCCACTTCGACAACACCTACTACCTGAGCGACGTGGACATCCGCGCCGCCTGCGGCAAGACCAACACCCAGTCGAACACCGCCTTCCGCGGTTTCGGCGGGCCGCAGGGCGCCATCGCCATCGAATACATCATCGACGAGATCGCGCGCGAGCTGGGGCAGGACGCCTACGACATCCGCCGCCTGAACTTCTACGGCAAGGACGAGCGCAACGTCACGCCCTACGGACAGGTCATCGTGGACAACGTGATCGCCGAGCTGACGGCGGAGCTGGAGCAGAGCAGCGAGTACCGCGCGCGCCGCGAAGCCGTGGCCGCCTACAACGCCACCAGTCCGCTGCTGAAGAAGGGCCTGGCGCTGACGCCGCTCAAGTTCGGCATCGCCTTCAACGTCACGCACCTGAACCAGGCCGGCGCGCTGGTGCACGTCTATGTGGACGGCTCCGTGCTGGTCAACCACGGCGGCACCGAGATGGGGCAGGGCATCAACACCAAGGTGCTGCAGGTGGTGGCGCATGAACTGGGCCTGGACCTGGAGCACGTGCGCATCACTGCCACCGACACCAGCAAGGTCGCCAACACTTCGGCCACCGCCGCCTCCACCGGCGCGGACCTGAACGGCAAGGCCGCGCAGGATGCCGCGCGCCAGATCCGCGAGCGCCTGTCGGCCTATGCCGTGAAGCTGTACGGCGGCGATGCGGGTGGCGTGCAGTTCTTCGACAACCGCATTCACGTCAACGGCCACGCCGTGCCGTTCGCTGAACTGGTGCAGAAGGCCTACCTGGCGCGGGTGCAGCTGTGGTCGGACGGCTACTACGCGACGCCGCACCTGCACTGGGACCCGAAGACCATGAACGGCCATCCGTTCTCCTACTACGCCTACGGCGCCGCCGTGTCCGAAGTGGTGGTGGACACGCTCACCGGCGAGTGGAAGCTGTTGCGCGCGGATGCGCTGTACGACGCGGGCCAGTCCCTCAATCCGGCGATCGATCTGGGCCAGGTGGAAGGCGCCTTCATCCAGGGCATGGGCTGGCTCACCACCGAGCAGCTGTGGTGGAACGCGGGCGGCAAGCTGATGACGCACGCGCCGTCCACCTACAAGATTCCCGGCGTGTCCGACTGCCCCGAGGACTTCCGTGTGCGCCTGTTCGAGAACCGCAACGTGGAGGACAGCATCCATCGCTCCAAGGCCGTGGGCGAGCCGCCGCTGCTGCTGCCGTTCTCGGTGTTTTTCGCCATCCGCGACGCCGTGTCGGCCGTGGGCGGCCACAAGGTCAATCCGCCGCTGAACGCACCGGCGACTTCCGAAGAAATCCTCAAGGCCATTGCCGCTGTCGAGGTGGCTGTAAAACGCGGCGGTGAAATAAAATGAGCGACTGGCTGACAGATCCTTCGGCACCGGCGGTGCTGATTACCGTGGCGCGGGTGGATGGCTCCGGCCCGCGCGAGGCCGGCACCAAGATGCTGGTGACGGCTGACCGCGAACTCGACACCATCGGCGGCGGCCACCTGGAAATGCGCGCCATCGACATTGCCCGCGAAATGCTGGCCGGGCAGGCCGTGCGCTATGAACGTTTCGCGCTCGGCCCCAGCCTGGGGCAGTGCTGCGGCGGCGTGGTCTACCTGCTGTTCGAGCGCGTCGACACCCGCCTGGGCGCCGTACTGGCAGCGTTGCGCGAGCGCCGCCGCGAAGACTGCTGGCGCCTCACAGCGGTAGACGGCCCGGCGTGCGTGGCCCTGTTCGACATGCGCGGCCAGCCACTGACGGCAGCCCCCGCTGCGCCATCGCTCGCCAGCATTCCGCTGGCCACGCCCGTCAGCGACCCGCTGTCCGTTCCCTTTTTTGCACGCGACCGTGGCGCCCACCTGATGCAAGACGCCGCCGGCCGCCGCTGGATGGTGGACCCCGTCCTGGCCCCGCGCGCGCATCTCACCCTGTTCGGCGCCGGCCACGTGGGCGCCGCCATCGTGCGCGCGCTGGCCGAGCTGCCGTGCACCGTCACCTGGGTGGACGAGCGCGAGGACATGTTCCCCGCCGATATCCCGGCCAACGTCACCGTGGAAGCGAGCGAGCTGCCGGAAGCCTGCGTGGCCCAAGCCCCGCCCAACAGCAGCTACCTGGTGCTGACCCACAACCACGCGCTGGACCAGCGCCTCACCGAAACCATCCTGCAGCGCCAGGACGTGTACTGGTTCGGCCTGATCGGCTCCAAGACCAAGCGCATGCAGTTCGAACACCGCCTGCAGGCCAAAGGCATAGACCAGGCCCGCATCGACGCCATGGTGTGCCCGATCGGCATCGCCGGCATCACCAACAAGGCGCCGGCCGTCATCGCCGCCTCCGTGTGCGCCCAGCTGCTGGGCGTGTGGGAGCAGCAGGACGCCGAACGCATGCCGAAACCCCTCAGCCAGACCGCGACCCTGCTGCGCGCAGCCGGTTCCACGCAATACAAAGTTTAGAAAGACCCTTATGCAAACGACCCAGGTGCAAGCCTACCGAGCAGGCTTGCTGCACTTTCACGCCGATCCGGCCTTCACGCCCGACGCCCACCACTGGCATGAGGACGGCCTGCTGGTGGTCGCCGATGGCAAGGTGCAGGCGGCGGGCGGCTACGCTGCGCTGCACGCCGCGCTGCCGCCCGGCGCGGTGGTGCACGACTATCGCGGCAAGCTGATCACGCCCGGGTTCATCGACACGCACGTGCACTATCCGCAGACCGACATGATCGCCTCGCCGGCGCCCGGCCTGCTGCCCTGGCTGAACACCTACACCTTCCCGACCGAGCGCCAGTTCGAAGACCCGGCGCACGCGGCCGCCACCGCCGAGTTCTTCCTCGACGAGCTGCTGCGCGTGGGCACCACCACGGCCATGGTGTATTGCACCGTGCACCCGCAATCGGTGGACGCATTCTTTGAAGCGAGCGAAAAGCGGAACCTGCGCATGGTGGCCGGCAAGGTGCTGATGGACCGCCATTGCCCGACCTTCCTGCAGGACTGCGCCGAAACCGGCGGCCGCGAAAGCGAGGATCTGATCAAGCGCTGGCACAACCGCGGCCGCGCGCAGTACGCCATCACGCCGCGCTTCGCGCCCACCTCCACCGAAGCGCAGCTGGGCGTGGCCGGCGAACTGGCGCGCGCTTATCCGGACACCTATATCCAGACCCATGTGTCCGAAAACGAGGACGAAGTGAAGTGGGTGCGCGAGCTGTTTCCGCAGGCGCGCAGCTACCTGGACGTGTACGACAGCTATGGCATGCTGCGCCCGCGCGCCATGTACGGCCACTGCATCTGGCTGGACCAGGGCGACCGCCGCCGCATGGCGGAGAGCCAGGCTGCCGCCGCCGTGTGCCCCACCTCCAACCTGTTCCTGGGCAGCGGCCTGTTCGACTTCGAGCGCGCCGACCAGGCGGGCATGCTCCTGTCGCTGGCGACGGACGTGGGCGCGGGCACCGCGTTCTCCATGTTGCAAACCATGAACGAAGCCTATAAAGTAGCGCGCTTGAAGGGCAGTTACCTGCCGGCGCTGCGCATGTTCTACCTGGCCACGCTGGGCGCGGCCCGCAGCATGCAGCTGGAAGGCACGATAGGCAGTTTTGCCGCAGGCGCGGAGGCCGATTTCGTGGTGCTGGACCCGCATGCGACGCCGCTGCTGGCGCGCCGCACGGGCCATACCGAAAGCCTGGAAGAGCTGCTGTTCGCGCTGGCTTTGCTGGGCGACGACCGCACCGTGGCCGCCACGTATTCGGCGGGGCGCATGGTGCACCGGCGTCCGTAGGGCGGGGCAGCGCAGCGCGCGTAACCCGCCGGCGCCGCCAAACTGCCCACATGGCGGGTTACAACCCGCCCTACATTTAACCGAGGGCAGCTGATGAACAAATTTTTCCCGAAACTGATGATGGCGCTGGCTGTGACGGCGGCCTGCAATGCGCAAGCCCAGAAAGCCGCTCCGAGCGCCAACGAGCAGGCAACCAGCCGCCACTTCGCCTCGCTGGTTTCGGGCAGCCAGCCCAAGTCGGCCGAACTGACTTTGTTCTTCACCATGATGCCCAAGGGCGGCGACCTGCACCACCACTATTCGGGCGCCATCTACGCCGAGCAGTTCCTGCAGTGGGTGGACAAGCAAGGCTACTGCGTCTACAAGAACAGCTACCAGATCGAAAGCGACGCCGGCAAGCTGGCGCTGGAACGCGCCGCGTCGCCGGCCACGCGCACCTGCATCAGCGGCGAAGCCGTCATGCTGGACAACACCATGCTGGCCGAGTTGCTGCAGCGCTGGGGCACCAAGGACTTCTACAACCACAGCGGCCAGCAAACCCCGCCCGACCGTACCTTCTTCGACACCTTCGGCTACTTCAACCCGGTCGCCTCGACCAACACCGCCGAAGGCCTGCGCACGCTGAAGCAGCGCGCCATCAACGAGAACGTCAGCTACATCGAAACCGTGTTCGAGCTGGCCCCGTTCACCGCCAACGCCGATTTCGACAAGGCGGTGCTGGCCAGCGGCCTGGACAGCGCCGCGCTGAACGCCAGGCTGGAAGCGCTGCTGCCGGTGCTGGACAAGGACGCCGCCTGGACCGGCTGGCTGGACGCTTATAAAAAGAACGTGGACACCGCCAGCGCCGGCATCGACGACGAGCAGTTCACCATGCGCTACCAGCCCTTTGTGCTGCGTTTCCTGTCGCCTTCGCAAGTGTTCTCGTCCATGGTGTCGGCCTTCAAGCTGGCGCGCGAGAACCCGAAAGTGGTGGGCGTGAACATTGTCGGCCAGGAAAGCACCTATGTTTCCATGCGCGACTACAAGCTGCATATGCAAATGTTCAAGTTCCTCAAATCCAAGTACCCGGACGTGAAGCTGGCGCTGCACGCGGGCGAGCTGGCGCTGGGCATGGTGCCGCCGGAAGGCCTGCAGTCGCACATCGCGGACGCCATCAACGTTGCCGGCGCCAGCCGCATCGGCCACGGCATGGACATCGCCCACGAATCGAACGCGCTGGCCACCATGAAAGCCATGCGCGAGCGCGGCATCGCAGTGGAGGTGAACCTGACCAGCAATGATTTCATTCTTGGCATCAAGGGCGACGCGCATCCTGTCACATTGTTCCGCAAGTATGGCGTACCGTTTGTCATCTCGACCGATGACGCCGGCGTTTCGCGTAACAATCTGGCCAACGAATACGTGCTGTTCGCCAGCCGCTACCCAACTTCCTACGCGGATGTAAAGAAACTGTCATATGACAGCATCCGCTACTCCTTCCTGTCCGCTGCTGAAAAACAACGCTTAAGCGCCCAGTTGGATGGCCGTTTCAAGAAGTTTGAGGCCGATGTGGCCGCCAGCACCGGCGCCGCCGGCGCCGCGCGCCAGCGCTGATGTAAGAAACGGTATCCGGCGGGGAACGCCCAAGTTTGCCGCCGGATATCGTATTTTCCCGACAAGTTTGTGGCCGTTATGCCACAGATAAGCATTCTTTCATGAAAGAAACCCATGAAAGAATTTCATCCGCTTGACGGAACCCTTATAATTCCGCCCATATAGGTCACGCGACCGGCACGTCCACGTCATCCAACTTCTGCTTTTCTCTCGCTTTTTTCCGTATTTATTTGGTTTTCGTATGAATCGCCAAACGAAAACGTATTTGTCATGCATTTTTTACTAATGCATAGTTGGCGATAGCGTTGCCGAAGTTGCAGTCCATTCGTGTCGCTGCATGTCATGAATCTGTCATAGAGATGACATCAGTAAGAAATATTGTCCAGTTAGACTGCTCCGTTTCTTGCAGAGTCTGACTGCAGTTTTGAGAAAAATTCACATAACCCCTGGGGAGTTTTACATGCAATACGTTAATCAGCCCAAGCTGCGTTTGAGTCTGATCGCTGTGGCGTGCCAAATGGCATGCGCTTCGGCCGCCTTCGCGCAAACCGCGTCCGAAGTAGCGCCGCAAGTGACCACCGGCACTGGTACCAACCAGGTCGTCATTACCAGCAAGAAGCTCGGCATGGGCCTGATGGTGACGGAAGACGCGCCAAAAGCACGTTCGACGATCACTGCCGAAGAGCTGGAAAAACAGCGTCCTACCGGCAATGCATATGAAGCGCTGGAAATGCTGCCTGCAGTAAACAGCTACAACTACGACGCAACCGGCCTGTTTGGCGGCGGCATGACCCTGCGCGGCTTCAACAGCGACCAGATCGGCGCCACCATCAACGGCGTGCCGGTCAACGACTCGGGTTCCTTCTCGGTCTACCCGCAAGAATACGTGGACCAGGAAAACACCTGCTCGCAGTTCGTCACCCAGGGCTCGACCGACGTCGACTCCCCGCAAGTGGGCGCAACCGGCGGTAACTTCGGCATTAACACCTGCAACCCCGAGAACAAGCAGCGCCTGCGCTTCATGCAGACCTTCGGTCAGCTGAACATGATGAAGACCTTCCTGCGCTACGACAGCGGTCTGTTCCCCGACGGCCGTTCCAAGCTGTTCATCTCCGCCTCGCACGCCGAGACCGACAAATGGAAAGGCAAGGGTACCGCCAAGCGCGACCACATCGACGCCGGCTTCAATTACGACTGGGATCGTTTCAACTACATCCACGCCACCGTGCTGTGGAATGATGCCGTCAACAACAACATCAACAACCTGACCCTGACCGAACTGCAAACCCAGGGCTACTATGGCGACTTCGCCGACACCTTCAAGGGCCACCTGACCCCGGTCAAGGGCACCCCGCAGACCGAAACCACCCAGTCGCCGGCGTACTACAAGCTGGGCATCAACCCGTTCAAGAACGCGATCGTGTCGGCCACCGCCAAGTTCCGCCTGAATGAAAACCTGGACATCAAAGTGCTGCCATACCTGTGGTACGGCTTCGGCAACGGCGGCATCCAGCAGCGCGCCCAGCGTGAGAACCAGTTCTACAACACCGCCAGCGGCACCCGCACCGGCGCCAAGGACCTGAACGGCGACGGCGACACCCTGGACACCATCCTGGTGGCCAACGCGTCCGTGACCAAGACCTACCGTCCTGGCGTGACCGCGTCCGCCATCTACACCCTGGGCAACCATGAAATCCTGGGCGGCTTCTGGTGGGAGCGCGCACGCCACGAGCAGACCGGCCCGATGCTGGCACTGAGCAACAGCGGCGAACGTGAAGACATCTACCTGCAAGACGGCAAGATCACCCGTCCTGACGGCACCTTCGCCAACAGCCGCGACCAGCTGACCATTTCGACCGCGCGCCAGATGTTCATCCAGGACACCATCAGCCTGATGGACGACAAGCTGAAGGTGAACCTGGGCGTGCGTACGCCGGACATCAAGCGCGACTTCACCAACTGGGGCGACGAAAACAACACCGTGCGCCAGTACAAGATGGTGCGCAAGTATGACGACGTGCTGCCGCAGCTGGGCGCCCGTTACCGCATCACCAACGACGACCAGGTCTTCATGTCGGTCGCCAAGAACATGAAAGCGCCGCCTAACTTCGTGTTCGGCAACGTTGGCACCAACGTGATCGTCACCAACGGCGTGGGCAACTTCGTCGGCGAAGTCAAGCCTGAAGTGTCGTGGAACACCGACGTCGGCTACCGCCACCAGGACTCGAAGTACATCGCGACCGTGACCTTCTTCGCAGTGGACTTCAAGGACCGCCAGGCAACCGCCTTCGATCCAGTGACCCAGGTCAGCAGCTACACCAACGTGGGCCGCGTGAAGAGCCATGGCGTGGAAGTGGAGCTGGGCAACATGCCGATCAACGGCTGGGCGTTCTACGGTTCGATCGGCTACAACAAGTCCGAGATCCAGGACAATATGCGCGTTGGCGCCAACGCCTTCCTGCCAACCGCAGGCAAGGAAATGATCAACGCGCCTAAGCTGAAGACCAGCATTTCGGCCGAGTACCAGGATGGTCCGTTCTGGGCCCGCCTGAAAGCGCGCCAGACCGGCAAGCAGCAGGCATCGTTCGTCAACGACGAAACCGCGCCAGGCTACACCACCTTCGGCCTGGACGGCGGCTACACCTTCGCCAACTTCGGTATCTTCAAGCGTCCTAAGCTGACCTTCAACGTGAGCAACATCACCAACAAGGAATACCGCAACCCATCGTCGGTATCGATCACCAACGTGAAGCCGGTGCCGGGCGTGACCACCACCACCGGTACCCAGCGTTACTACCTGGGCGCGCCGCGCTTCATCTCGGCCACCCTGTCGATCGACATCTAAGCTGATGCGCCGCGCCGCTGCAGTCGTAGCAGCGCGGAACAGCGGTAAAGCGGACCTGCGGGTCCGCTTTTTTTTGAGCCGGTTTTTTTGTATCAGCCTTGTTTCGGCGGCGCAGAGGCGGCGTTGTTTCAGGTATGCTGCAACTCTTTTCCGTAGCGTTTTTTCCCCCTCGCAATGATCAACATTTACAAGCTCCAGGCCTGTGCGCTGGCCATGGCCGCCGCGCTGCTGGCCGGCTGCGCCAGCCAGCGTCCTGCCACCGTGGTGGACATCAACATCGCCACCCTGAACGACTTCCACGGTTACATCGAAGCGAGCAAATTCTCCTACACCGACGCGCGCGGCAATGCGCGCAGTGAACTGGCCGGCGGCATCGACACCATCGCCGCCGCGCTGCAGGCCTGGCGCAAGGAAGACCCGCAGCTGCTGCTGGTGGGCGCCGGCGACCTGATCGGCGCCAGCCCGGCCATCTCCTCGATGTGGGCCGACGAGACCACGCTGGGCGCGCTCAACCTGCTGGGCATGAACGCCACCTCGGTAGGCAACCATGAATTCGACGCCGGCCGCGCCGAGCTGCTGCGCCAGCAGAAGGGCGGCTGCGTGTCGCCGCGCCCGGACAAGGCCTGCAAGTTCGAGCCGATTTACCCCGGCGCCAAGTTCCAGTACCTGGCCGCCAACGTGGTGGACATGGCGACCAACAAGCCTTTCCTGCCAGCCTACCATGTGGAGGAAGTGCGCGGCGTGAAGGTCGGCTTCATCGGCGCGGTGCTGAAAGACACCGCGCAGGTGGTGCTGGCGTCCGGCATCGCGGGCCTGCAATTC
Source organism: Massilia sp. NBRC 108631 (assembly GCF_059704565.1). NCBI lineage: Bacteria > Pseudomonadati > Pseudomonadota > Betaproteobacteria > Burkholderiales > Oxalobacteraceae > Massilia > Massilia sp. NBRC 108631. The sequence continues at coordinate 26,072 of NZ_BAAKJE010000297.1, read as the reverse complement.
GTCGACGAGGCGCAGGCCATCAACCGCGTGCTGCCGGAACTGCGCGCGCAGGGCGTGAACGTGTTCGTGGTACTGATCCACCAGGGCGGCCGCACCAAGGACGCATTGGACCGGCAGGACTGCCCCGATCTGCAGGGCGAAATCGTGGACGTGGTGAAGCGTCTCGACCCGGCCGTGCGCGTGGTCATCAGCGGCCATTCGCACAAGGGCTATCTGTGCCGCGTGGACGGGCGCCTGGTGACGCAGGCTGAAACGGCGGGCCACGTGATGTCCCGTATCAAGCTGAGCGTGGACACGGCCACCGGCACGGTGGTGGGCGAGAGCGCCCGCAACGTGGTAATGGAGCAGGACCGCTACCCGGCCGATCCGGCCATGGTGGCGTACATGGACAGCGTGCGCAAGCGCAGCGCCGAGGTGCTGGGCAGACCGGTGGCGCGCCTGGCCGTGGCCAGGGTGGCGCGCGCCAGCGGCGACGACACCAGCGAATCGGCCATCGGCAACCTGGTGGCGGACTCCATGCTGGCCGCCGCCAAGCCATACGGCGCGCAGATCGCCTTCATGAACCGCGGCGGCCTGCGCAACGACCTGCTGTCGGGCAGCGGCAACGTGGCCACGCTGGGGCACCTGCACGCCGTGCTGCCGTTCGGGAACACGCTGGACGTGATGAACCTGACCGGCGCGCAGCTGCGCGCGCTGCTGGAAGAGCAGTGGACCGATGGGCGCAATATCGTGCGCGGCCTGCTGCAGGTGTCCAACGGTTTCACCTACCAGTGGGATCACAAGCAGCCGGCAGGACAGCGCGTCGTGCCGGGCAGCGTGCTGCTGCACGGCGTGCCGGTGGAAGACGGCGCCAGCTACCGCGTGGTGACCAACCACTTCCTGGCCGAAGGCGGCGACTACTTCCCGACCTTCGCGCGCGGCAGCAACCGCGCTCCCACCACCATACGCGACATCGACGCCCTGGCCGCCTACCTGGCCCAGCGCGACCGCGACGGCAAGCCTGCCGGCTCCGCGCAGCACGCGGGCCGTGTCCAGCGCCTGCAATCACCATGACAACCAAGGAGCCCATCATGCGCAAACTCTTACTACCCGTACTGCTGGCAGCGAGCTTTGGCAGCGCCCATGCCGACTTCAGCATCCCCGGCTATGAACTGGTGCTGACCACGCCGGTGGAAACCGCGCTGGCCAATCCGGACCTGCGCGAGGCGGCCGCCGTGTGGACGGAGCTGTTCGACAATGCGAAGAAGGATATCGCCATCGGCCAGTTCTACGCCGTGGTGCGCGAAGGCAGCGCTTTCGAGAAAGTGTTCGAACGCCTGGAGGCGGCCGGCCGGCGCGGCGTGAAGATCCGCTTCCTGCTCGACAAGAAGGGTATCAACCTGTCCGAAGCGCCGACCATCGAGCGCCTGAAGGCCATCCCCAACCTGGAATTGCGCATCCTCGATTACAACCAGCTCACCGGCAACGGCATCATCCACGCCAAGTACCTGGTGGTGGACCACGCCGTGGCCTACGTGGGCAGCCAGAACTTCGACTGGCGCTCGTTCAGCCACATCCAGGAAACCGGCTTGCGCATCACGGACGGCAAGGTGGTGAAACAGGTCCAGGCGATTTTCGACCAGGACTGGAACGCCCAGGCGCGCCTGGCGCGCGGCCAGCGCGTGGCGGAAATCGGCACGGCGGTGGCCAGCGCGAACTACGCGCCGAGCGCCTTCCTGATGGCCAGCCCCTACGCCTACAACCCGGCCGGCGTGGCCGACTCCGAGCGCGGCCTGCCGGCGCTGCTGGAAGAGGCGCAAAGCGAAGTGCGGGTGCAGCTGCTGGATTACGCGCCGCTCAGCTACGGCCCGAAAGGCACGCGCCCTTACTACCCGGTGGTCGACAACGCGGTGCGCGCAGCCGCCCAGCGCGGCGTGAAGATCAAGCTGATGGTGTCCAACTGGAACACCGAAGCGCCGGCCATCGCCTACCTGAAAAGCCTGGCGCTGCTGCCCAACGTCGAAGTGCGCGTGGTGACCCTGCCGAAAGCGGCGGCAGGCTTTATTCCGTTCGCGCGCGTCATCCACAGCAAGACCATGAGCGTGGACGGCAAGGTGGCGTGGGTCGGCACCAGCAACTGGGCCGGCGGCTATTTCGACCTGTCGCGCAACCTGGAAGTGGTGATGCGCAACGAGCAGATGGCGCAGCGCATCGGCGCGCTGCACCAGCAGCTGTGGGACTCTCCGTATGCCGCGCCGCTGGACGTGAACAAGAATTATCCGAAACCAAGCAAAGGGAAAGAAGAGTAAATGAAGAAGCTCGCATGTGTGCTGGCGCTGGGCGCCGCCTTCGTATCGACCAACGTCATGGCATGGGGCAACGACGGCCACCGCATCGTCGGCTCCATCGCCGACCAGCTGATCAAGGGCAGCTACGCCGAGAAACAGGTACGCGCGCTGCTGCTGCCGGGCGAGAGCCTGGAAAAGGTCGCCACCTGGATGGACTGCGTGAAGGGCACCTACTGCGGCCCGCAGACGCCGGAAATGACCGACTACACGGCGGCCAATCCCAAGCATTCCGAGTACCACTACACCGACGTGCCGTTCCAGCTGGACGAGTACCACGACCACGGCGTGGGCACCGACGAGCACGATATCGTGCAATCGCTGCGCCAGGCCATCTGGGTCCTGCAGGGCAAGGACGGAGCGGCCGTCAACCCGCACAAGTTCACCAGGCGCCAGGCCTTGCTGCTGCTGGCCCACTTGGCGGGCGACGTGCACCAGCCGCTGCACGTGGGCTCGGCCTTCATCAGCAAGGACGGCGTGTTCGTGGTGCCGCTCAAGCAGGAGCAGATCGACGGCGTCAACATCTTCAACCCGCAGGGCGGCAACAACATGCTGCTGGACGACGCGCGCATCGCAGCGCTGGGCGGCGCGCTGATTCCGGCGCCGTTGCCGAAAGAGGGCGAAGCCGCCAAGGCTGCAGCCACCGCGCCTGCCGCCGCCGACGCCAAGCCTGCGCCGAAGACCAAGCCCTTCCACTCCTATTGGGACACCACCGTGGTGGACTACGCCATGCGCCGCGTGAGCGCGCGCACGCCGGAGCAGTTCGCGCAGATCGCCATTGCCGGCAAGCCCGCCGTGGCGGTCAACACGGGCGAGCCGGCCAGCTGGCCTTACCAGTGGGCCAACGACGCGCTGGCGGTCGCCAAGCTGGCGCATGCGGACGTGACCGTGGGCCCGGCCGGCAAGCAGACCAGCCGCAACGGCGCCGTCTACACCGTGTGGCAGCTGAACGTGCCGGACAACTACCCGGTGCCGTCGTCGGCCATCGCCAAGGAACAGCTGATCAAGGGCGGCTACCACCTGGCATCGCTGCTGCAGGCCATCTGGCCCGAGCCGGCGGCCAAATAACTACTTCGCGGCGGGCGGCCGGTACCACAGTTCGGGCCGGTTCAGCGGCGTTTCCGGCGAGATGCCGGGATGGCGCAGCGACAGCACGCGGCGCTTGTCCAGGCCGCAGCGCTCGATCACCGGGCCCTTGTGCTTGCGGAACAGGGCGTTCAGCGTGCCGTCCTGCACCATGCTTTCCAGGCCTGCCGTGATGCGCTTGGCCAGCCGCTCGCCCTCGGCGTCGCGCCGCACGAAGATGTAGCGCGGCAGCGGGTATTCCAGCAGCAGGCTCGGCTCCAGCGCCATGCCGGGATACTGGGTGCGCGCTTCCTGCAGCTCGCGCGGCGCTTCATCCACGCCGCGCGAATAGAAGTCGAAGCGGCCCGCCATCAGCATCGAGTACAGGCGCTCATAGGTGCCTTCGATCACCTCGATGCCGGCCGCGCGCAGGATGGCGACGTCAGCCCAGTCTTTGCCCTGGCCGGCGCGCATGGCGCGCAGGTCCGGCACGCTGCGCACGGCCGCGAAACGGGGCAGGTCGGCCGCGCGCACCAGGAACACGCGCAAGCCCAGCAGGCCTTTGTCGATGGGGATGCGGATCGGCAGGAACTGCTGCTCCACCGCCGGCGAGGTGGCGCGCGCCAGCACGTTGATGCGGCCCTGCGGCAGCGTCAGCTCCTGCGCCACGCGCGGCGGCGACATGGCTTCGCCCAGCTGCCGCATCTCGAACGGCCCGAATGCGGCGCTGGACTTCTCCAGCGCGGTGCGCAGGATCAGCCAGTCGTAGTCGTAGCGGTTGTCCAGCGTGTCGATATGGCGCGGATAGACGATCTGCTGCGGGGACGTCCGCGCGTCCGTGCTGCCGAGCACCGGCAGCAGGCAGCCGGACGCGGTGGCCTGGAGAAAACGCCTGCGGGTGGGGGAGGAGCTCGCCATGCGTCCAGTGTGCCACGTCCAGCGGCGCGGCAGCAAGCGGCGCACCGCGAAGCGTTGCTAACGGGACGAGACAGCCGGCGTTGCCGCTATTTGGCGGCGGGATGCAGGAACAGCTGCTGGATATCGCCGTAGGCCATGGCCTTCTGCGCCAGCGGGCCTGCGTTGCCGGTCTGGAGGAAGCCCTGCGCCATTTCGCGCGCGGCGCCCCACAGCGCCTGTGCAATGCCGGAGCCAGCGCTGAAACGGCGCGCGCCCAGCGCGCTCAGCTCGGCCGCTGCCGGAATGCCCGGCCAGTCCATCACGTTGAGCGGCAGTTTGGCCGCGCCGGCCACCTGGCCGATCTCGTCGGGCAGGCAGATGCCCGGCACGAACAGCCCGTCCGCACCGGCCGCGCGGTAGGTCTCGGCGCGCGCCAGCACTTCCTGCGCACGCGCGCCCGCGGGCGCCAGGCCGCGCAGGTAGACGTCGGTGCGCACGTTGACGAAGATGTCGCCGCCGGCCTTGGCCACCGCTTCCTTGATGGCCTCCACCTTGCGTGCCAGCAGGGAGGGCGCGTCGCCGCCGTCCTCGATGTTGATGCCGGCCACGCCGCTGTCGACCAGCAGCATGATGTAGGCCGCCACCGTGGACGGCTTGTCCGAATAGCCGTTCTCCATGTCCACCGTGAGCGGTACGGACAGCACGCGCACGATGTTCTGCGCGGCGGCGATGGCGGCGCTGGCCGGCATGTTGTGGCCGTCGGCATAGCCCAGTGACCAGGCCAGGCCGGCGCTGGTGGTGGCCACGGCGGGCGCGCCCAGGCTTTCTATCAGGCGGGCGCTGCCGGCGTCCCAGGCGTTGGCCAGGCGCAGCAGCTCGGGGCCCTGGTGTAGTTGGCGGAAGGCGTTCGCGGATCGGGTCATGTCGGGCTCCAGGTGGGCGGTGGAAGATGGCCTATTTTACATTGTTATCCAATTAAGTTGCCAATGTGATAGCGATTCCCATGCCGCGGTAGGGCGCCAGCAGCGCCTCGTCCACGCCGGCGTTGACGACGATGGCGCTGACCTGCGCCAGCGGCACGGTCTGGAACGGCGCGGCGGTGTCCAGCTTCTCGGGCGAGGCCAGCACCACGGTGCGCAGCGAGGCGGCACTGATGGCGCGCTTGACGCAGCCCTCCTCGTAGTCGCCGGTGGTGATGCCCGCTTGCGGGTGCAAGCTGCACACGCCCATGAAGAAGATGTCGGCGCGGATCTGGGCAATCGCTTCCATGGTGGCCGCGCCCACGCCGACGATGGAATGCTTGAACAGGCGCCCGCCTATCATGATCACCTCCACCGTCGGGTGCTCGGCCAGTTCGACCGCGACGGACGGACTGTGCGTGACCACCACGGCGCGCAGGTCGCGCGGCAGGTGGCGCGCCACCTGCACCGCCGTGGTGCCGCCGTCGATGAACACCACCTGGCCCGGGCGCACCATGGCGGCGGCGGCGCGGCCGATGGCCGGCTTGCAGTCAGCCGAGATCTGCTGGCGCTGGGCGAAATTGCCCATGGCCGGCGAGGCGGGCAGGGCGCCGCCGTGCACCCGCTCCAGCAGGCCTTCCTTGGCCAGCTCGCGCAAGTCGCGCCGGATGGTGTCCTCGGACAGGCCCAGTTTTTCGCTCAGCGTTTTGGCCACGATCTGGCCGTCCTCGCGCAGGATTTTGAGCAGCAGCTCTTTGCGTTGGCGTGTCAGCATTGCACGAATTTTCTTGATGTTGCATGAATTTGCATACTATCATGTAAACCCGCTTACACAACAAGGAGAGCAGCATGCCGGAAGACCGCGTCAGGATACGCGCCGTGGAGACCCTGTCGGACGACTGGTATCTGCTGCGCAAGACCACCTTCGACTACCGCCGCAGCGACGGCAGCTGGCAGGCCATGTCGCGCGAGACCTACGACCGGGGGCACGGCGCCGTCATCCTGCTGTACCACCGCGCGCAGCGCAGCGTGATCCTGGTGCGCCAGTTCCGCTTTCCCGCCTACGGGCAGGACGGGCACGACGGTTTCCTGATCGAAGCGCCGGCCGGGCTGCTGGACCAGGCCAGCCCGGAGGAACGCATCAAGGCGGAAGTGGAGGAGGAGACCGGCTACCGCGTGGCCGAGGTGCAGAAGATCTTCTCAGCCTTCATGAGCCCGGGTTCGGTCACCGAGCGCCTGCACTTTTTCGTGGCCGAGTACGACCCCGCCTCGCGCCCGGGCGGCGGGGGCGGCCTGGCTGCGGAAGGGGAAGACATCGAAGTGCTGGAATTGCCGCTGGAGCGCGCAGCCGACATGATGGCCAGCGGCGACATCTGCGACGCCAAGACCATCATGCTGCTGCAATACGCGCAGCTGCACCTGTTTCACAACGCCGTATAGACCACCGATTCGGCCGAGCGCTTGAACGGTCCATGGAATACCGCCTCGACGTTGTTGCCGTCCGGGTCGAAGGCGAAGGCGGCGTAGTAGCCGGGATGGTAGTCGCGCTCGCCGGGAGGACCGTTGTCGCGCCCGCCGGCCGCCAGCACGGCCTGGTGGAAGGCCTTGACCGTTTCCTGGTCCTTGGCAATGAAGGCGATATGCACATGGGACACGGGGCCGTCCGCCTTGTCCACATACAAGTCGTCGAGATAGAAGTTGCCTTCGCCCTCGACCACTTCCTGGTCCAGGCCCAGCGCGCCGAACGCCGCCCGGTAAAAACGCTTGCTCGCGTCCACATCGGCCACGCGCAGGTGCACGTGGTCAAACAGCCTGCCTCGATGGAATTCCATGGCTCGCTCCTTGAATATGGGTCGCGCCAGTATAGGTGTGCTAGCGCGGCAGGCGCGCCACTTTGACGGCAGTCAATTACCGAAGCCGTAGCGCAGCACCATGCCCACGATCACGCAGCCGGCGGCGGTAAACAGCAGCTTGTTGCGCAAGCCGTCGGAGCCGATAGCGGCCTGGCGTTGCTGCAGTGCCATGTCGGCCTTCTTCTTGCCAATGATGAGCGGGCTCAGGAACCACAGGATGCCCAGCAGCAGCCAGCCGATGCCGGTGACGGTCATGCCGGTGGAACTTTGCTTGATGCCGTCGACAATGCGGGTGGCCGCCATCACGCCGCCGAAGGTCAGCCAGCAGATGCGGGCCAGGAGGTGGGTTTTCAGTTTATCCATGGGCGGCATTATACGGGGCGGCCGGCCTCAGTCGCCACCGCCGCCGCAGCCACCGCCGCCGCAGCCGCTGTCGCCGCCGCCGCTGTCGCCGCCGCCCCCGTCACTGTCGCTGCTGGCGTCCGAGCCTGAACCGCTGCCGCCGTCGCCGCAGCCCAGGTCGGCGCCGCAGTAGACCGCGCCCGCGCCGCTGTCGTCCTGCCGCTTGAAGCCGCTGCAGTCGGCCGCGTACACAAAGCCGTTCGGAATGTTCAGTTTGCTGTCCAGCGCGAACAGCAGCGGCAGGCGGGTTGGCCTGGCCGGGTTGATGTTTTCCTCGTGGCAGGCGAAATGCCAGCAGCGACGGATGCCGGCGTTGCCCTGCTGGCCTTTGCCCAGCACCACCGCCGGCGTGTGGTGCAGAAAGCGGCCGAAGGCGTGCTGGCAGAACTGCTGGTAATTCTTGGTGTAGAGGATAAATTCATGCCACAGGTCGTCCGCCACCTGGGACGGCATCGACACATACTGGCGGCCGCTCTTCAAATGGGCCAGGAAGAACTGCCGCAAGCCTTGCGCCACCAGCTGGCAGTCCTTGGTGCTGAGTTGCGGATGCTTTTGCATCAGCTTCTCGAACAAGCCTTTGGGCAGCACGAAAGTGCGGATATAGGCTTCGCGCTTGAGCTTGACCTGGCGCCGCCACAGCATGGCCGACAGCCCGGCCAGCGAGGCGCAGGCGATGGAGATGAGGAGCGACATGGCTCAGGCCTTGACGCGGAAGGCGGACAGATGGTTGGCCAGGTGCATGGCGTGCGCCAGCTCGTAGTCCTGTTTGCCAAGCGCGCCGTAGGCAAAGTGCGGGCGCAGCGGGCCGGTCCAGGCACGGAACGCCGCGATGGCGGCGCCCAGGCGCTGCAGGGCCTGGGCGGGATCTGCCGCCGCATCCAGGGCCGGGGCGCCGGGGATGGGTTCGGACAGGTCGTGGCTCATGCGGCCGCGCCAGGCGAACACGCCCAGTGCGGCCGAGCCCACGGTGCGCTGGAACAGCGCGGACTTCGATTGTGGAAAACCGGACATGGAAAATTCAATGCTTTGCGCGCAGTGCGCCAGCGTCTGGGCCCAGCTCCACGCGGCGCTGGAGGCCAGTTCCCCGGCCTGCGCCAGCCGCGCCAGCTCTTGCCCGGCCTCCGCCAGGCTGGCGAACTGCAGCTGGCGGTCCTCCGTGGACGCGCCCCGGCAACCGGCCAGGCCCGCAGCGGCGGCGCCGGTGGCCGCGATCAGTATCGAGCGCCGCTTTGTATCGAGCTTGTTTTGCATACAGGACCCGGGGCTGTGATGGAATGCAGTCGATGATTGCATATGCGAAATATCGAGTCAATGATATGGACGGTCCTGCGCGCTGCGCCCAACTGTCGCATCCGCCTGCGTCGCCACCGCTGCCGCCCGGTGCGCCGGCGTTGCCCAGGCCGGGAATCCGGGCTTTGCAATCGCAAGTAATGGCCAAAGGCCTTGCGGCAGAGCGCGTGGTACTGGCGGCTGTGGAGGCGCACCAGTGAGTGCAGGACCTTATGGAGCAGGGGGTGTGGACTGCGAAGGACCTGCGGCCGGTTGTAGACAAGATCGAATTGTCGGGCCTGCTGGACGGCAGTCGGGCGTTTACCTAAAACGTGGCGGTTCGCCGTGGAAAGTTCTTCAATCTGAACCCGGCCCTGCGGATGGCGCGCGCGGCGCCATCCGCAGGAGGGCGCGTTAGCGCGATTTGACGAACGGTACGCCGATGGCTTTCGGGGCCACCGATTTGGCCATCAGGCCGGCCAGCACAATCACGGTGACCACGTACGGCACCATCTGGATCAGCGAGCCGGGGATGCGGCCCACCAGCGGCAGGTCCACGCCTTCGATCTGGATCTGCACCGCGCCGAAGAAGCCGAACATCAGGCAGCCGAAGAAGGTGTACAGCGGACGCCAGTTGCCGAACACCATGGCCGTCAGCGCCAGGTAGCCGGCGCCGGCCGACATGTCGCGCAGGAAGAAGCCGCTCTGCACGATGGCCAGGTAGGCGCCCGAGAACGAGCACAGCACGCCGGCGATGATCATCGCCTTGTAGCGCGTCCATTCCACCGACACGCCGGCCGCATCCGCAGCATGCGGATTTTCCCCGCAGGCGCGCAGGCGCAGGCCGAAGCGGGTGTGGTACAGCACCCAGTGCACCAGCGGCACCAGCGCAAACGCCAGGTAGACCAGCACCGAATGGCCGCCGATCAGCTTGGTGTACAGCCAGCCCAGGAAGGGCACGTCCGCCACCGCCGCGCTGCCCGGCAGCACCACGTCGAACAGGCGCGCCTGGCCCAGGTCCGGCGTGCGGCCGCCCTGCTGGAAGAAGAACTGGGCCACCACGAAGGTCAGCCCGCTCATGGCGATGTTGATGGCGATGCCGGCCACCAGCTGGTTGCCCTTTTGCGTGATGCTGACGTAGCCTTGCAGGGTGGCCAGCGCCACCGACACGGCCACGCCGGCGGCCACGCCATACCACGGGTTCTGGGTGGCGAAGGCCACCGCCGCCGAGACGAAGGCCGAGGCCAGGATCTTGCCTTCCAGGCCGATGTCGATCACGCCGGAGCGCTCCGCGAACAGGCCGGCCATGGCGGCGAAAATCAGCACCGGCGCGTTGCGCACGGTCGATACCAGGATGCTGCCGATATGCAGGTCTTCAAAAGTCATGTCATTACCCCTTGGCCTTGATCAGCTTGGCGATGGCCGGTGCGTAGAAGTTCTCCATGGCGCCGCAGAACAGGATGATCAGGCCCTGGATGAAGATAAACGTTTCGGTCGGGATGTTCGGCTTTTCCAGCGACAGGTCGAAGCCGCCCTGGATCAGCGCGCCGAACAGCACGGCCGACAGGAAGATGCCGACCGGGTGCTGGCGGCCCATCAGCGCAATGGCGATGCCGACAAAGCCCGCGCCGCCGACGAAGTTGAGCGACAGGTAGTGGGTCGAGCCCATGATGGAGTTGACCGAGCCGAGGCCGGCCAGCGCGCCCGAGATCAGCATGACCACGATGATCATCTTGCTGATGCGGATGCCCGCGTAGTGCGCGGCGTGCTTGTTCAAGCCGGTGGCGCGCAGCTTGTAGCCCCAGGCCGAGCGCGACACCACCACGCCGTACACGGCCAGCGCGAAGATGGCCAGCAGGAAGCTCACGTTGAGCGGCGTGTCGCCCAGGATGGGGAACCAGCTGTTCAGGCGCGGCATTTCGGCGGCGGCCGAGAACACGCGGCTGGCGGTGTTCTGCTCGCCCGGCGGGATCAGGTATTTGACGATGAAGAAATTCATCAGCGAGGCCGCGATGAAGTTGAACATGATGGTGGTGACCACAATGTGGCTGCCGCGCTTGGCCTGCAGGTAGCCCGGCAGGAAGCCCCACAGCGCGCCGAAGACGGCCGCGCCCAGAATGCCGCACGGGATCAGCAGCCACCACGGCAGCGTGGCGTCGAAGGCCAGCATGGCCAGCGTCAGGCCCAGGCCGCCGATATACATCTGGCCTTCCGAGCCGATGTTGAACAGGCCCGCCTGCATGGCAATCGACACCGACAGGCCGGTGAAGATGAAGGTGGAGGCGTAGAACAGCGTGTAGCTCAGGCCCTCCGGATTGACGATGGCGCTGTTGATCAGGATGCGCATGGAGTCGACCGGGTCTTCACCGAGCAGGTGGATCACCAGGGCCGCCACCAGCAGCGCCGAGAGCAGGTTCAGTACGGGCAGGACAAAGGCTGTCGCCCAGCGTGGCATATCGTTAGTGTTCATGATTTGTGCATCCCGCCCATCAGCAAGCCGATGCGGGTGGTGTCGAATTCGTCGATTTTCAGTTCGCCGGTGATGCTGCCGCCGCACATGACCAGGATGCGGTCGGCCAGCGCGCGCACCTCCTCCAGCTCCACGGACACGAGCAGGATGGCCACGCCCGCGTCGCGCAGCGCGAGCAGCTGGGTGTGGATGGACTCGATGGTGCCGATGTCCACGCCGCGCGTGGGCTGGCCCACCAGCATCAGCTTGGGCTTGGCCAGCACCTCGCGCGCGATCACCACCTTCTGCTGGTTGCCGCCCGAGAGCAGGCCGATGCGCAGGTCCGGGTTGGCCGGGCGCACGTCGAACGCCTTCAGCAGGCCGGCGCAGCGCTCGGCCACGCCCTTGAAGTCGATCAGGCCCCAGGCGTTCTTCACGCGGTCCTGGTAGCCGAAGAAGGTGTTGTGCATGACCGAGAAGTTCTTGATCACGCCGTCGCGCAGGCGGTCTTCCGGCACGTGGCCGATGCCCAGGTGGCGGAATTCCAGCGGCAGGCCGTCGGCGTCGCCGCGCCCGGCGTAGGGCAGGGCCTTGCCTTCGAAGTCCACCTGGCCGGCGCTCGGCAGGCGCATGCCCGACAGGATTTCCATCAGCTCGCTCTGGCCGTTGCCCGACACGCCGGCAATGGCGACGATCTCGCCCGCGCGCAGCGTGAAGTTCAGCTTGTTCAGCAGCGTTACGCCCTGGTCGTCGGTCAGCTGCAGGTCGCGCACTTCCAGCACCGGCGCGCCGGGGTTGTAGGCGCCGCGCGGCAGGTTGTTCTCGATCGGGCGGCCCACCATCATGTTGGCCAGGTCCTCTTTCGAGGTCTGCGCGGTGTCCACCGCACCGACCACGCGGCCGCCGCGCATCACCGTCACGGTGTCGGTGATGTCGAGGATTTCCTGCAGCTTGTGGGTGATCAGGATGATGGTCTTGCCCTGTTCCTTGAACAGGCGCAGGATCTCGAACAGCGACGCGGTTTCCTGCGCGGTCAGCACGGCGGTCGGCTCGTCCAGGATCAGGATGTTGGCGCTGCGGTAGATCTGCTTGAGGATCTCGACGCGCTGCTGCGCGCCCACCGACAGGTCGTGGATGGTGGCCAGCGGATCGACGTCCAGCCGGTAGCGCGCGCAGATCTCGCGCAGCTGCGCTTCCACGGCGGCGCGCTTGCCGGCCAGCTTGAAGCCGCCCTCGGCGCCCAGCATCACGTTGTCGAGCACGGTCATGTTCTCGACCAGCATGAAGTGCTGGTGCACCATGCCGATGCCCAGGCGGATCGCCTCGTGGCTGCTGTGGATGTTGCGGGCCTGGCCGTCCAGCAGGATGCTGCCGCTGTCGGCGCGGTAGTATCCGTACAGGATGCTCATCAGGGTCGATTTGCCGGCGCCATTCTCGCCCACCAGGCCATGGATGGCGCCCTTGGCGATGCTGAAGCTGACGTCCGTGTTCGCCTTGACCGCCCCGAAGTGCTTGGAGATGCCGCGAAATTCTACTGCTGGGTGCATAGGATCACTGGATGATGGTTGCTATGACTAAAAAACGCGCCGGACGGGATCACCCGCCGGCGCGTTCTCTTTATTGAATCACGTGATTAGACCGGGCAGCTGTTGCCAGTGCGGTAGTCGATCACTTTGATCTTGCCGTCGATGATGTCTTTGCGGACGCCCAGGACTTTCTTTTCGATCTCCGGGGTGATCAGCTTGCGGTTATGCTCGTCCAGCGCCCAGTCCACGCCGCCTTCCTTCAAGCCCTTGGCCTGCACGCCGGCCTTCCAGGTGCCGTCCTTCATCTGCGTGAAGGAATCGTAGACGGCGTTGTCGATGCGCTTGACCATGGAGGTCAGCACGCTGCCCGGATACAGGCTGTTCTGGTTGGAATCGACGCCGATCGACAGCTTGCCTTTTTCCTTGGCGGTCTGCAGCGTGCCCATGCCCGAGCCGCCGGCCACGGCGAACACCACGTCCACGCCGCGCTCGAACTGCGAGCGCGCCAGTTCGCCGCCCTTGGCCGGGTCGTTCCATGCGGCCGAGGTGGTGCCCACCATGTTCTGGAACACTTCCGATTTCTTGTCGGCCGCCTTCGCGCCTTGCGCATAGCCGCAGGCGAAGGTGCGGATCAGCGGAATGTCGATGCCGCCGATGAAGCCCAGCTTCTTGGTCTTCGACGCCATGGCGCCGGCTACGCCCACCAGGTAGGAGCCTTCTTCTTCCTTGAAGGTGATCGAGTTCACATTGGCGCCTTGCGCCACGCCGTCGATCAGCACGAAGCGCACTTTCGGGAATTCCTTGGCCACCTTCTGCACCGCCTGGGTCTGGGCGAAGCCGATCGAGGCGATCAGGTCCATGTTCTTGCGCGCCAGGCCGCGCAGCACCTGCTCGGCCTGCGTGTCGCTGCTGGCCTGCACTTCGATGAAGTTGATGCCGGTGTCTTTCTTGAAGCGCGAGGCGCCTTCGAAAGCGGACTGGTTGAACGACTTGTCGAACTTACCGCCCGCGTCGTAGACGACGGCCAGTTTCGGGGCAGCGGCGGAGGCGCCGGCGGCCACGCACATGGCGGCTATCGTCATACTGAGTTGTTTGATTTTCATGAGTAGGCTCCTGGAAGTTCGATATTGTATATTTTTTGCGGCTGAAACATGTAATTTGGGCTCATTTTAGAGGCCCGCGTCTTGAATGGCCTGATTCCCGGCGGCGGTCCGGCCTGCTTCATTGTTACTATGGCATGCCATCAAAAACGTGAAACTTGGTCATATTGTGTCCGGGTCATGTCGTGCTGATGCAACATTGTCGAAACACCGAAATTTATTTTGCCTTGTTGCTTTTTCATGCTGTTGTCGATTGGTATTGCCAAATCGGCACCGCGCCCCATTCCCTCCACCGCACTCTGCCGCACTATGGCAGGAGCGCACTATATAAATGGCCTGCATCGCGGTTGGATAGTCGCTTACTATGCATGAGCCTGTATATGTATGGCAAATACGTTTTTTATTGCTTATTTATATGTCAAACATATAAATAGAAACTAATGTGTCGTAATTTCCAGTCAAAACTTTTCATGCTAGGATTCGCGCTTGTAACGTTTTTTCTTTGTTTTTTGTAAAGCTTGAACGAATGTTTTACGCCCATTTCGCACCCCGGTGCAATCCCAGCAAGGAGTTGGTTCATGATGACAAAAAGTAAGTACGCGTCCCGTACGCTGATCGCCCTGGCAATCGCCGCTGCCTTCCCGCTGCAAGGCGCGATGGCCCAGGAGGCCGCTCAAGCCGAAGCCAAGCCGCAAGCCGGCCAGCTCGAGACGGTGATCGTGACGGCAGCGCGCCGCTCGGAAAACATCAAGGATGTGCCGATGGCCATCTCCACCATGAAAGGCGAAAAGCTGGACGTGCTGACCGCCGGCGGCGACGACATCCGCTTCATGTCCGGCCGCACGCCGTCGCTGAACGTGGAATCGGACTTCGGCCGTTCCTTCCCGCGCTTCTACATCCGCGGCCTGGGCAACACCGACTTCGACCTGAACGCATCCCAGCCAGTGGGCCTGGTGTACGACGGCGTGGTGCAGGAGTCGCCGATGCTGAAAGGCTTCCCGGTCTTCGACGTGGAACAGATCGAAGTGCTGCGCGGCCCGCAAGGCACACTGTTCGGCCGCAACTCGCCAGCCGGCGTGATCAAGTTCGATTCGGTCAAGCCGTCGAACAAACAGGAAGGCTATGTGTCGGCCGGCTTCGGCAAGGACGGCGTGTTCAACGCCGAAGGCGCGTTCAACCTGCCGGTCAACGAAATGATCAACGCCCGCGTGTCGCTGCAGTCGCAGTCGCGCGACGACCGCGTGCACAATCCGCGCATCACCGGTACCCAGGACTTCGAAGGCTACAAGGACAACGCGGCCCGCGTGCAGGTGGCGTTCAAGCCTAACAAGGACTTCAGCGCGCTGTTCAACGTGCACCATCGCGACATGGACGGCAGCGCCACCCTGTTCCGCGCCGGCATCATCAAGAAGGGCACCAACGACATCGTCGACGGCTTCGACTACGGCAGCTATCCGACCGACGGCTTCAACACCCAGAAGCTGAAGGTCACCGGCTCCAGCCTGACCCTGCGCTACGACCTGCCGGCGATGACGCTGCACTCCATCACGGGCTACGAGAAGGCCAAGTTCTATAGCCGCGCCGATGTGGACGGCGGCTACGGTTCCGGCGCCACCTCCGGTCCGGCGCCGGCCTTCATCCCGTTCACTTCCGAAACCGCCGACGGGCTGCCGGACCACAAACAGATCTCGCAAGAGTTCCGCGTCGAGTCCAACACCAAGGACCGCCTGCAGTGGATCGCCGGCGTGTACTACTTCAAGGAAGACATCGTCGTCGACAGCTTCAACTTCGACACCCTGGGCGGCGGCGTGGTCAATGGCTATGCGCAGCAGACCCAGAACTCGCGTTCGTGGGCCGCCTTCGGCTCGGTGAACTACGCGCTGAGCGATGTATGGAAAGTGCGCGCCGGTATCCGCTACACCGACGACAAGAAGGACTTCGTGGCAGCCCGCACCCTGACGCCGTTCGGCGGCAAGAACGTCGGTCCGCTGTTTGCGCATCCGCAAGACACCAATGTCAGCTGGGACCTGAGCACCAACTACGAAATCGACAAGAACACCAACGTCTACGGCCGCATCGCGACCGGCTACCGCGCACCGTCGATCCAGGGCCGCGTGCTGTTCGGTGACACCATCTCGGTGGGCGACTCGGAAAAGAACCTGTCGGTGGAGGCCGGCATCAAGCAGGACTTCCTGAACAAGCGCGCGCGCCTGTCGGCATCGGTCTTCAAGTACCGCGTGAAAGACCTGCAGCTGACCGCAGGTTCGGGCGCAGTCAACCAGAATCGCCTGGTCAACGCGGACAAGGCTGAAGGCCAGGGCTTCGAGCTCGACCTGCAAGCGATCATCTCGGACGAATGGCGCGCCACCATCGGCGGCAGCTACAACGACACCGAGATCAAGGATGCAGGCCTGTTCGTGTCCCCATGCGGCAACGGCTGCACCGTGACCAACCCGACCCAGACCGTGGGCGGCAGCCGCGTCGCGCTGATCAACGGCAATCCGCTGCCGCGCGCGCCCAAGTGGGTAGGCAACTTCACGCTGCGCTACAGCACGCCTGTGGGCAACGGCGAGTTCTACGCCTACACCGACTGGGCCTACCGCGACAAATACAACATGTTCCTGTATGAAGCGAAGGAATACAAAGCCAAGTCCATGCTGGAAGGCGGCCTGCGCGCCGGCTACAAGTGGGCCGATGGCAAGTATGAAGTGGCCGCCTACGGCCGCAACATCACCGGCCGCGAGCAAGTCATCGCCGCGATCGACTTCAACAACCTGACCGGCATCGTCAACGAGCCGCGCACCTATGGTGTGCAGTTCAAAGCGAACTTCTGATAAGTTGCTTTATTAGCGAAGCCCGCGCATCGTAAGATGTGCGGGCTTTTTTACTTTCAGGGGAGACGCATGCAGACAGCGGTGAGTTTATGGCCCTTGCTGGGCGTAGGGGTGATCGTGGCGGGCTTCCTGCTGCGCGCGCACCCGGTACTGGTGGTGGTGGCGGCGTGCTTCACCACCGGGTTCGCGGCCATGATGCCGGTGGAGGCCTTGCTGGCGTCGCTGGGCAGGGCTTTCGTCAAGACGCGCAACCTGCCGCTGATCTATTTGCTGCCGCTGGCCGCCATCGGCCTGCTGGAGCGCTACGGCTTGCGCGAGCATGCGCAGGCGGCCATCGCGCGCGTGAAGTCGGCCACGGCGGGGCGTATCCTGATCGTCTACCTGACGGTGCGCGAACTGTCCGCCGCCGGCGGGCTGACCAGCCTGGGCGGGCATCCCAACATGGTGCGCCCGCTGGTGGCGCCGATGGCCGAAGCGGCGGCCGAGCTGCGCCACCCGGGCCTGAGCGAGCGTCTGCGCCAGCGCGTGCGCGCCATGGCCGCCGCCACCGACAACGTCGGCCTGTTCTTTGGCGAGGACATCTTCGTGGCCTTTGGCGCCATTGTGCTGATGCAGACCATCCTGCACGGCGAAGGCATCGACGTGAACCCGCTGCACATGGCAATGTGGGGCATTCCCACCGCCGTCACCGCCTACCTGATCCACGCCTGGCGCTTGCGCCGCCTGGACCGCGAGATCGAGCGCGAGCTGGCCGCCGCAGCTGCCAGGGCGGCAGCGGCCCCGGGAGCGCAGCCATGATCTTCAAGCTCGACTATTTCTACCTGCTGCTGGGCGCTGTATTGGGCCTGATCGCGCTGCTCACGCTGGCGGACCGCAGCAATCCCCGCCGCTACAGCACCGCGCTGTTCTGGGCGCTGTATGCCATCATCTACCTGGCCGGCGCAGCGCTGCCGGACGCCACGGCCGGCGCCATCATGATCGCCATGGCCCTGCTGGCCGGATTCGGCGGCGTGCGCATGGGGGCGCCGAAGAACCTGCCCGAAGCGGAGCGCCGCAGCAGCGCCCAGCGCCTCGGCAACAAGCTGTTCGTGCCCGCGCTCGTGATCCCGGCCGTCACCATGGCCTGCGCCACGCTGCTCAAGGACGTGCAGCTGGGCGGCCTGTTCCTGTTCGACCAGAAGCACATCACTTTGGCCGCGCTGGGCTGCGCCTCCGTCATCGCCGTGGCGGTGGCCTGCGTGATGCTGCGCGCCTCGCCGCTGCAAGCGGCGCGCGAGCAGCGCCGCCTGGTGGACGCCATGGGCTGGGCCATCGTGCTGCCGCACATGCTGGCCGTGCTGGGCCTGCTGTTCACCGAGGCGGGCGTGGGCAAGGCCGTGGCGCATGTCAGCACGTCCTACATCAATATGGACTGGAAGCTGGTGGCGGTGGCCGTGTATTGCGGCGGCATGGCACTGTTTACCATCGTCATGGGCAACGGCTTCGCGGCTTTCCCGGTGATGGCGGGCGGCGTCGGCGTGCCGGTGCTGGTCAACGTGTATGGCGCCAATCCGGCGGTCATGGCCGCCATCGGCATGTTCAGCGGCTATTGCGGCACCCTGATGACGCCGATGGCGGCCAACTTCAACATCGTGCCGGCCGCGCTGCTCGACCTGCACGACAAGCACGCCGTCATCAAGGCCCAGATTCCCACCGCGCTGCCGCTGCTGGGCGCGAATATACTGCTGTTGTACTTCCTGATGGATTTTTAAGATGAGAACCGTACTGCTGACCGGCTTCGAGCCGTTTAACCAAGAGACCATCAACCCCGCCTGGGAAACCGTGCGCGCGCTGGACGGCTGGAGCGAGGACGGCTTCCGGGTCGTGGCGCGCCAGCTGCCCTGCGTGTTCGGCGCGGCCAACCAGGCGATGGCGCAGGCGCTGGCCGAACTTGAGCCCGCGGTAGTGATTGCGGTGGGGCAGGCCGGCGGGCGCTGCGACCTGTCGGTCGAGCGCATCGCCATCAACATCGACGATGCGCCCATCATGGACAACCGCCAGCAGCAGCTGGTGGACCAGGCCATCGTGGCGGACGGCCCGGCGGCCTATTTCGCCACGCTGCCGATCAAGGCCATCGTGCAGGCCCTGCGCGCCGCCGGTCTGCCGGCTTCGGTGTCGCAGACCGCCGGCACCTTCGTCTGCAACCATGTGTTCTATGGCCTGATGCACGCCGCCGCCTCGCGCACGGACGCCATGAGGGGCGGGTTCATCCACATTCCCTACCTGCCGCAGCAGGCGGCCGCCCATCCGGGTGCGGCCAGCATGTCGCTGGCGGACATGGTCGAGGGACTGCGCATCGCGGTGCGCACCACGCTTGCCACCGGGGCCGACCTGCGCATGCAGGGCGGGGCGACGCAGTAACCGCGTGCCGCCCGGGGAGCGTCAGGTGGCCGGTTTCAGTATGTTGAGGAAGGCGCGCACCACCGGCGCGTCATCCAGCGTGGTGTAAGTGATGTAGAGGTTGGCCGACGGCGGATTGGTGCGGATCGGCACGAACACCACGCCGGGCCAGCCGATGCGGCTGGTGGTCTCCGGCAGCAGCGCCACGCCCAACCCCGCGCCCACCATGGCCAGCAGGGTTTGCGGCTCGGAGGCCTCCTGGAAGATGGTGGGCTGGAAGCCGGCCTTGACGCAGCACTGGATCAGGTAGCGCGGGAAGGCGGACTTGTCGAGCGCCAGCGTCAGCATCGGTTCGCTGGCGATGTCGGTCAGCTCGATCGCGTCCTGCTTGGCCAGCGGGTGGTGCTCGTTGAGCGCCACGCACACGTTCTCCCGGAAGCACAGTTCCTGGCGCAGGTTGTCGTTCTTCAGGTCGTCATCGTTGAGCCGGGGTTCGCGCCAGAAGCCCACGTCGATCTGCTTGGCGCGCAGCGCCTCGTACTGCACCGTGGGGCCGAACTCGTGGATGGTCCAGGTCACGCGCGGATATTTGCTCTGGAATTCCTCCAGCAGCGAGGGAATCGGCCCCCACATCGCCGAACCGACGATGCCCACCCGCAGCCGGCCCACTTCGCCCCGGTCGATCTGGCGGATGGTGTCGATGGTCATGCGCATCTTGGCCAGCAGGTCGGACGCCTCGGACATCAGGGCTTTGCCCGCCACCGTCAGCTCGAAGGTGCGCGTGGTGCGCGCGAACAGGCGCACGCCCAACTCGCTTTCCAGCTTCATGATCTGCTGGCTCAGGGGCGGCTGCGATATGTGCAGGCGTTCGGCGGCGCGGCTGAAACTCTTTTCTTCTGCGACGGCGAGAAAGTACTTTAGCTGTTTCAGGTCGATGGACATGGCATGTCTCCAGGCGTCGCCGCGTTCAAGCGACAGGATGCTCCAGCAGGGCGCGGGCCAGTTCGGCGCCTACCCGCGCGTTGTTCTTGACCAGCGCGATATTGGTGGCCAGGCTGCGGCCCTCGGTCAGCTGCTTGATGCGCGCCAGCAGGAAGGGCGTGACCTTCTTGCCGGTGACGCCGCCGGCTGCCGCCTCGCCCAGCGCCTGCGCGGTGATGGCGTCGATTTCCGCCTTCGGCATGGCGTCGGCCTGCGGCACCGGCGCGCTCACCACCACGCCGCCCTTCAGGCCCAGCTTCCACTTGGTGTTGATGAAGGAGGCCTGTTCGGCCGGCGTGTCGAGCTGGAAGTCGGCATTGAAGCCGCTCTCGCGCGTGAAGAAGGCCGGGAAGCCGGCCTGGCCCACGCTCACCACCGGCACGCCGTGCGTTTCGAGGTATTCCAGGGTCAAGCCGATGTCGAGGATGGACTTCACGCCCGCACACACCACGGCCACCGAGGTTTGCGCCAGTTCCTGCAGGTCGGCCGAGATGTCGAAGCTGGTTTCCGCGCCGCGGTGCACGCCGCCGATGCCGCCGGTGACGAACACATGGATGCCGGCCAATTCGGCGCAGATCATGGTGGCGGCCACGGTGGTGGCGCCCAGTTTGCCCTGCGAGAGCACGTAGGGAAGGTCGCGCCGGCTCACCTTCATGGCATCCGGCGAATTGCCCAGCAATTCCAGCTGCTCGGGCGACAGGCCGATGCAGATCTTGCCGCCGATGATGGCGATGGTGGCCGGCACGGCGCCCGCGTCGCGGATGATCTGCTCGACTTCCCGGGCCGTCTGCACGTTCTGCGGGTAGGGCATGCCGTGCGAAATAATGGTCGATTCCAGCGCCACGACAGGTTTGCCCGCAGCGCGCGCGTTGGCCACTTCGGCCGAGTAGGAGAGGAATTGGTGCATGGTGGGGTTCCTTAAGGGGCCTGGTGTTGGAATTCGCTGATCTCGTCGAGGATGTCGGCGGCCAGCAGCGGGGAGACGGTATCGGGGCTTTCCAGCGTCATGGCGGCCACTTTCAGGCCGCGCCGGCAGGCCAGCGTGAGGTCGCTGCTGCCCTGGTAGATGGACCAGCACACGCCGGCGGCGAAGGCGTCGCCGGCGCCGGTCACATCGACCACGTCCACTTGCGGCGCGGGCAGCCAGTTCAGGCCACCGCCGGCGCCTGCGGTGTGGAACACGCCCGCGCCGCCGCAAGTGATGATGATGTCGCGCGCGCCTTGCTCCTGCACTTCGCGGCAGGCCGCCGCCAGCGCGGCTTCGTCGGGCAGGGCGCGGCCGACCCGGGTTTCCAGTTCGCCGCGGTTGAGCACCAGCAGGCGCAGGCCGTGCAGCTCGCGCGGCAGGCGCGCCATCTTGGGCTGCGATACCGCCACGATGATCAGCGCCACCGCGTCGCGGCGCGCGTCCTGCAGCAGCGTGGCCACGCTGTCCAGCGGCAGGTTCAGGTCGGCCACCACCATAGCCGCGCCGGCGCGCTGCGGCGCGCGGCTGGCCAGGAACTCCGGCGTCATCTGGTCGTACAGGGCCATGTCGGCCAAGGCCAGCACCATCTCGCCGCGCTCGTCCAGCACCGCCGTGTAGGTGCCGCTGTAGGTGTCGTTCAGGCGCAGGCTGCCGCGCGTGTCGATGCCGGCGCTTTCGGCGCGCGACTGCAGCGAGTTGCCGGCCGCGTCGTCGCCCACTGCCGTCAGCAGCGCGGACGGCAGGCCGAGGCGGGCCAGGTTTTCTGCGATGTTGCGCGCCACGCCGCCGTGCACTTCCTCGGCGTAGGCCGGATTGGAGGTGCCCATCTGCAGCGCGGACAGCGTGCGTAGCTTGCGGTCCAGGTTGGCAGCGCCTATACAGAGAACGGGACGCTTGTCCGGTAGCACGTAGGCACGGCCGAGCAGGCGGCGTTCGCGTATCAGGCTGGCGACATGGCCAGCCACGGCGGAGCGCGACAGGCGCAGCTCGACCGCGAGGTCTTGCTGCGAGACGAAGGGGTTGGCGCGGATCAGCTGGTACAGCTGTTCCTTTTTGGAGGTGTCCGTCACGGGCGGTAGCCTTGTAAACATTTGTCCTTAATCGTAAACATTTGTTTGCACAGTGTCAATCGGGCGCAAAACCGGGTGCCTTCCCTAATTTATATGAATTTGCTATAAATGAACAAGAAAAATGGTATTTGCCATACATATAGCCGCTCAGGCATAGTGTCGCCTGTATATTCATACGTCACATATCCGCCACACGCAGCAGCTCAATCTCATAGTTAAAAACATCTTAAAAACGAGGATAACCATGTCTAACAATTCTCCATTCCAGGCCGCCGCCATTGTCCGTTCGCGCATGCCTGCGAGCTTCCAGCCGCGCCTGGCGATGATCCTCGGCTCCGGCCTGGGCGTGCTGGCGGAACAGATGACGGACGCGGTGACCATCGGCTTCGACGAGCTGCCGGGCTTTCCCATCTCCACCGTGCACGGCCACGCCGGCGCCATGGTGCTGGGCACGCTGAACGGCGTGCAGGTGGTGATGCTGAAGGGGCGCGGCCACTTCTACGAAGGCTACGGCCTGGGCGTGATGACGTCCGCCGTGCGCACCCTGAAACTGCTGGGCGTGGACTTCCTGTTCGTCACCAACGCGGCCGGCTCGCTGCGTCCCGAAGTGGACGCCGGCTCGCTAGTGGCGCTGACCGACCATATCAATTTCCTGCCGGGCACGCCGATGATCGGCCCGAACGACGAACGCTTCGGCCCGCGCTTCTTCAGCATGGCCAACGCCTACGACGCCGACCTGCGCAGCCTGCTGAAGAGCACTGCCGCCGAGCAGTCCATCACGCTGCACGACGGCGTCTACATCGCCTACGCCGGCCCCAACTTCGAAACGCCGGCTGAAATCCGCGCCTTCAAGACGCTGGGCGCGGACGTGGTGGGCATGTCGGTGGTGCCGGAAGTGGTGCCTGCGCGGCATTGCGGCCTGAAGGTGGTGGGCGTGTCCGTTGTCACCAACCTGGCCGAAGGCCTGTCGCCGTTCCCGCTGTCGCACGAGCAGACCCTGAAGTACGCCGCCATCGGCGCCGAAAGCCTGATCAAACTGATCCTGGGCTTCGTGGAAAACGTGGCAAAAACGCCTAAGGCGTAATGTAAAAAGGGGCGGCTGGACCGCCCCTGTGCTTTATTCGGCATAAACTGACCTTTTGAGCGAGCCTATCATGTCACGCGCATTCATCCTCCTACTGGATTCCTTCGGCCTGGGTGCAACCCCGGACGCCGACAAATACGGCGACAGCGCCACCAACACCTTCGGCCATATCGCCGCCTGGGCCGCCAGGGAAGGCAAGCCGATGTCGCTGCCGAACATGGAAAAGCTGGGCCTGGCCGCCGCCGCCCACGCAGCCTGCGGCCAGTGGGCCGACGGTTTTGCCCTGCGCGACGGTTTCACCGCCGCCTACGGCGCGGCGCGCGAACAGTCCACCGGCAAGGACACGCAGAGCGGCCACTGGGAAATCGCCGGCGTGCCGGTGCTGTTCGACTGGGGCTACTTCCCCAAGACCGTGCCGTCCTTCCCCCAAGAGCTGACCGACAAGCTGCAGGAACTGACCGGCGTGCCCGGCTTCCTGGGCAACTGCCACGCGTCCGGCACCACCATCATCAACGAGCTGGGCGACGAACACGTCGCCAGCGGCAAGCCTATTCTCTATACCTCGGCCGATTCGGTGCTGCAGATCGCCTGCCACGAAGAGCACTTCGGCCTGGAACGCCTGTACGACATGTGCGAGAAGGCGTATGAGCTGGTCAAGCCGTACAACATCGGCCGCATCATCGCGCGCCCGTTTACGGGCGCCAACGGCAACTACAAGCGCACCTCGAACCGCCACGACTACGCCATTCCGCCGCACGCGCCGACGCTGCTGGACCACGTGCACGACGAAGGCGGCGAAGTGATCGCCCTGGGCAAGATCAGCGACATCTACGCCGCCAAGGGCGTGAGCCGCGTGGTCAAGGGCGTGGACAACATGGCCTTGTTCGATGCGCTGCTGAAGGTGCAGGACGAGGCGGGCGAGAAGTCGCTCACCTTCGTGAACTTCGTCGACTTCGACCAGGCCTTCGGCCACCGCCGCGACGTGGCCGGCTACGCCAACGCGCTGCACGAAATGGACGCCCGCCTGCCCGAGTTCTTCGCCAGGATGAAGGACGGCGACCTGTGCGTGATCACGGCCGACCATGGCTGCGATCCGACCTCGCCGGGCTCGGACCACACCCGCGAACACATCCCGATGATCTTCTTCGGTCCAGGCGTGCAAGGCCGCCCGCTTGGCATCTCGGAGACCTTCTCCGACATCGGCCAGACGCTGGCGCACCACCTGGGCGTGAAACCACTTTCCAACGGAACCAACCTCCTATGACCATCCCGCACGACTTCAAGCGCACCGAGGCCATGGCCCTCGACCTGAGCTGGCTGAACCATATCCACGTGAACAAGGCAGCGGCCGACCGCCGCGCCGCCTCGCTGGCAAACCGCCGCTCGGTGAAGAAAGAGTACCAGGCCGCCTGGCTGGTGAAGGCCATCGGCCTGATCGACCTGACCACGCTGTCGGGCGACGACACCCCGGGCCGTGTCGAGCGCCTGTGCATGAAGGCCATGCGTCCGCTGCGTTCGGATTTGGTGGAAGCGCTGGGCATCTCGAATGTGACCACCGGCGCGGTGTGCGTGTACCACGAGATGATCAAGCCGGCGGTGCAGGTGCTGCAGGGCCGCCTGCCGATCGCCGCCGTGTCGACCGGCTTCCCGGCCGGCCTGACCAGCATGGAAACCAAGGTGCGCGAGATTGAACTGAGCGTGGCCGCAGGCGCCACCGAGATCGACATCGTGATCACCCGCCAGCACGTCCTGACCGGCAACTGGCAGGCGCTGTACGACGAAATGCTGGCTTACCGCAAAGCCTGCGGCGAAGCGCACGTGAAGGCCATCCTGGCCACCGGCGACCTGGTGACGCTGGAAAACGTGGCCAAGGCATCGTGGGTGTGCATGATGGCCGGCGCGGACTTCATCAAGACCTCCACCGGCAAGGAAGGCGTGAACGCCACCATTCCGGTGTCGCTGGTGATGGTGCGCGCGATCCGCGAGTTCTACGAACAGACCGGCTTCAAGATCGGCTACAAGCCCGCCGGCGGCGTGGGCACGGCCAAGGGCGCCCTGCAGTACATGACCGTGATGAAAGAGGAACTGGGCAACGAGTGGCTGGAGCCGCACCTGTTCCGCATCGGCGCATCGAGCCTGCTGACCGACATCGAGCGTCAGCTCGAGCACTACGTCACCGGCAACTACTCCGCTGCCCACCGTCACGCGCAACCTTAAGAAGACACCGATATGCCAACTATCAACGAGATCCTCAACACCATGGAATACGGCCCGGCACCAGAAAGCCAGAAAGAAGCGCAAGCGTGGCTGGACCAGAAGGGCCGCCAGTTCGGCCTGTTCATCGACAACGCCTGGAGCGACGCCGGTGAACTGTTCGCATCGACCAACCCGGCCGACGGCAAAGAGCTGGCCAGGCTGACGCAGGCCACCGGCGACGACGTCGACCGCGCCGTGGCAGCGGCGCGCCGCGCGCAGCCGGCCTGGCAAGGCCTGGGCGGCCATGGCCGCGCCAGGATCCTGTATTCGGTCGCGCGCCTGATGCAAAAGCATTCGCGCCTGTTCGCCGTGCTGGAAACGCTGGACAACGGCAAGACCATCCGCGAAACCCGCGACGCCGACCTGCCGCTGGTGGCGCGCCACTTCTACTACCACGCAGGCTGGGCCCAGCTGCAGGACGAAGAATTCGCCAACCACCGTCCGGTGGGCGTGGTCGGCCAGATCGTCCCCTGGAATTTCCCGCTGCTGATGCTGGCGTGGAAAATCGCCCCGGCGCTGGCCGCCGGCAACACCGTGGTCTTCAAACCGGCCGAATTCACTTCGCTGACGGCCATGCTGTTCGCCGACATCTGCGTGCAGGCCGGCGTGCCTGCCGGTGTTGTGAATATCGTCACCGGCGACGGCCGCGTGGGCGAA
>NZ_BAAKJE010000296.1:0-249 GCF_059704565.1 Massilia sp. NBRC 108631 | reverse complement strand
ACATGATGGACGCCTGCTACAAGGCCGCCAACGACGTCATGAACGAAGAGGCGGCACGCAACGCCAAGTTCGCCAAGATCTACGAGCCATGGAAAAAGTTCCGCCAGGACCAGAACCAGTGGGCCTCGGTGGCCGAAGCGACAATGCAGAACTTCCTCATCAGCGCCGGCCGCGGCAAGTAACTTAATTCCGCACAGATAAATGGGGTCAGGGTTAATTAATTTTGCAACTAGTTGCAAAATTAATTAA
>NZ_BAAKJE010000295.1:0-2637 GCF_059704565.1 Massilia sp. NBRC 108631 | reverse complement strand
CCGGCATGGGCAAGGTCAACGGCAAGTTCGTGATCCTGCTGGACGCCAGCCAGGTGCTGTCGGTGGACGAAATCAGCGCGTTGGCGGCCGCATGACACCCGCCGCCATCAGCGACCATGAGTTCGCGCAGTTCCAGCGCTTCATATTCGACGCCGCCGGCATCACGATGGCGCCCAGCAAAAAGGCGCTGGTCAGCGGCCGCCTGTCCAAGCGCCTGCAGCACCACCGCGTGAGCTCCTACGGCGAGTACTTCAAGCTGCTGGCCAGCGGGCAGGCGCCCGGTGAAACGCAATTCGCAGTGGACCTGCTGACCACCAACGAGACCTACTTCTTCCGCGAGAACAAGCATTTCGACCTGCTGCGCAATGTGGCGCAGGAAGCGCGCGCGAGCGGCCAGGCCCTGCGCGTATGGAGCGCCGCCTGCTCCTCCGGCGAAGAACCGTACAGCATCGCCATGGTGCTGGCCGACGTGCTGGAACAGCAGCGCTGGGAGATCACCGCGTCCGACATCAGCAGCCGCGTGCTGCACAAGGCGCGCTTCGGCCACTATCCGATGGAACGCACCGGCAACATCCCGCGCAGCTACCTGCAGCGTTTCTGCCTGAAAGGGATGGACCAGTACGCGGGCACGCTGCTGGTGCAGCGGCCCTTGCGCCAGCGCGTGCAGTTCATGGAAGTAAACCTCAACGCGCCACTGCCGCAGCTGGGCAGCTTCGACGTGATCTTCCTGCGCAATGTGCTGATCTACTTCAGCGCCGCGACCAAGCGCCAGGTGGTGGCGCGCGTGGCGCAGCAGCTCAAGCCGGGCGGCTACCTGTTCATCGGCCACTCCGAAAGCCTGAACGACATCAACAGCGACGTGGCCATGCTGGCGCCGTCGATTTACCGCAAGCCCTGAGCGCTCGTCCCCGCGCGGACTCAGTAGGCGCCGTGCGGCAGCTGGTGGTCCAGGTCCAGAAACTGCTGCGTGAGCCAGCGGCCTGCCGGTCCCGGCTCCTCGTCGCCGCGATGGATCACGAACAGTGGATACTGGAACGCCTTGCCGTCCGCGATATCGAGCTGCACCAGGCGGCCGCTGGCCAGGTCGTCGTAGACCATGGCGTGCGGCATGCTGCCCCAGCCCAGCCCCCCGCGCAGCAGCGCGTGCTTGGACGCCAGGTCGCCCAGGCGCCAGTTGCGCAGTCCCAGCACGCCGAAGTCCTTGCCGGCGGTGAGCGAACTGCGGTCGGTGAGCACCAGCTGCATGTGGTCGCGCAGCGCCGAGACCGGGATCTTGCCCTCGATGTTAGCCAGCGGATGGTCTGGCGAACACACCGGCATCATCGTCACTTCGCCCGCCGCGCGGCGCTCGATGGCGTCCGGCGGCGCGATCACCCCGCCGCAGATGCCGATGTGGCACACCCGTTCCAGCACCAGCTGGGTCACCGCCCCCAGCGCCTCGGTGCGCAAGCGCATCGCCACGGTGGGGAACTGCTGCTGGAACTGGTTCAGGATACGCACCAGCAGGCAGGTGGGGAACATCACATCGACCACCAGCGACACTTCCGCCTCCAGCCCGGCCGACAGCGCCTTGGCGCGCGAGCGCATGCTGTCGACCTTCATCGACACGGCGCGCGCGTCGGCCAGCAAGGCGCGGCCGGCCTCGGTCAGGGTGGGTTTGCGGCTGCTGCGGTCCAGCAGCGCGATGTTGAGCTGGTCCTCCAGGTTGGCGATGGTGTAGCTGATGACGGACTGCGTGCGGTGCAGCGCGCGCGCCGCGTGGGCGAAGCCGCCATGGTCGATGACGGCGATGAACACGCGCAGCTGGTCCAGGGAAGGGTGGCCGGGGTCTCTCATGATCTAAAAAATCGATGCTATCGATTGAAATTTGCAGTATTTCATCGATACTAAACCCGTTCTATGATGCATGCAATCCCAACCGGGTCCCACTTGGGTTCCACATCTTGAAGGAGCAGCATCATGGCAAATGTACTTTATATCAACAGCAGCGTACGTAACTCCGGTTCCCTGTCGCGCCAGCTGTCGGCAGAATTCATCGCCAAATGGAAGGCCGCCAACCCGTCCGACACAATCGTCGAGCGCGACCTCGCCGCCCATCCCGTGCCGCACCTGACCGAGCAGATGATGGGCGCCTTCTTCACCCCGGCCGAAGCGCGCAATGCCGACCAGGCCCACACGGTGAAGATTTCCGACACGCTGGTGGCCGAAGTGCAGGCGGCGGACGTGATCGTGATCGGCGCGCCGATGTACAACTTCTCGGTCAGCTCCACGCTG
Source organism: Massilia sp. NBRC 108631 (assembly GCF_059704565.1). Classification (NCBI taxonomy): domain Bacteria; kingdom Pseudomonadati; phylum Pseudomonadota; class Betaproteobacteria; order Burkholderiales; family Oxalobacteraceae; genus Massilia; species Massilia sp. NBRC 108631. The sequence goes on along the minus strand of NZ_BAAKJE010000295.1, from coordinate 363 downwards.
AAAGCCTGGATCGACCACATCGCCCGCGCCGGCGTCACCTTCAAGTACACCGAAACCGGCCCGGTCGGCCAGTTGACCGGCAAAAAGGTCTACATCTTCACGGCCACCGGCGGCGTATACAGCGAAGGTCCGGCAGCCGGCTACGACCACCTGAGCACCTACCTGCGCGCCGTGCTGGGTTTCCTGGGCCTGACCGACATCACCTTCGTGCAAGCCGAAGGCGTGGCGCTGGGCGAGCAAGCCGTGGCCGACACCCTGGCCAAGACCCGCAAATCGATCGACGAACTGGTCGCCGCCTAAGCAAGCTGTGCCGCATCCTTCCTACTTCGGGGTCTGACCCCGAAGTAGGAAGGATGCGGCACA
>NZ_BAAKJE010000294.1:0-1057 GCF_059704565.1 Massilia sp. NBRC 108631 | reverse complement strand
AAAAAAGCCCACGAACCGAAATTCGTGGGCTTCCTTGATAATTCTTGGTAGGCCGTGCGGGATTCGAACCTGCGACCAACGGATTAAAAGAACGTGAAGCGGCAGGTATCGAGGCGCAGCATTTTACCATGCGCGTAGGCGTCCCCTGAGCTACTTCCTTGGTGTGGCTGGTTTCATCGTGAAGTCGAAACTTGTATTGCGACGAGTTCGATCTTTGCCATTGATGGACTGGGCTTGATCCCATTGTATCTGGCCCCGACCAGAGAGCGACCAGACTCCCGCATTGCCGATGCGTAGAGTGCGATTGCGTAATGGTGCCCAGTCTTGATGAGCAGTAAGTATCGAGCAGCAGTTAATAGCTAGTGAACTGCCGGTACGCCGACCAGAGCGGAACCGGAGCGTCGGCACTATAACTGAGCGCTGGCTTGCCTTCGCTCCTCGCGGGAGTGGCGAAGCTCTGCACAGTCTGCACGCCAACGAAAACAATCGAAGTCTATTGCAACGTAACTATGCGAATCGCTGTCGCTCGATTCGGAGACGGATACCGGATGAAACTGAAATGCTCGCGGTCTCGGAATCGCCGTCTGAGGAAGACATCGTCCAAGCGCTGGCAACTCGGCGTCTTCGGACAACAAGCGTCTGGTCTTCGCTATATTGTGCAAGAAGGGATCGAACATTGGTCTTGCGCTCGCGTTGAAGCCTTTCATCCAGCCAATCATCGAGATTCTCTAATTGCATTTGACCGTTTTTTCCGACAAGGCTTTCAACACGATTTATAACGTCGTCAGGGACGTCGATGACCAAACGGGTTACAAAAGCTGCCCGATCCGCCTCATTCTTTAGATCCGTCTCAAGTGAGCGGTACTCAATAGTCTTGCGCCACGTCTGTTCAGGGGATTGGCTGAAGCCATTGAAGCGGAGTTCTCCTGACTTCAGATGTAAGCGTCCAGCCACCGCCGTCTAGACTTCAAGCGGCAGCATCTCTGATGATCGAATCGAAGGCACAACAAATTTGTGCCCACAAATTCGATTATGGACACAAATTTGGGAACGGACA
>NZ_BAAKJE010000293.1:0-17125 GCF_059704565.1 Massilia sp. NBRC 108631 | reverse complement strand
TGCCACCCGGCCGCCTGCGCGGCGGCGCCGCCGCTCAGCCCAAATTGCGCAACCGCCAGAGCTGCGGCGGCGGTACCAAAGAAGCGGCGGCGTTGCTGATTGACTTCGTTGACCATCATTTTTTCTCCCCTCTTCGTTGTAAGCAACCTATGGAAGAAATGATAATCCGCCTATGTATCAGCCGTGTGTGGGAATCTGGACGATTGTGTAATGCCCTGTATTGGTGTACGCGCCGGATACATTGAAATACAAACCCGCTATTCGGTGCGCCCGGTGCTGGCCACGGCGCGCCACACCACGTAGTCGTCCACCGAATAGAGCTGGCAGGGCTGCGGGCTCTTGGTCTGGCAAGCGGCCAGCGCGCTGCCGCGCGGGTCTTCGCCCTCCTCGGCCCAGCCCCACGCGCCGGTGGGCGAGACGGCGAAGGCGCGCGGCATCTGCCGCTGCAGGAAGGCCTTATATTCGGCGCGGCCCTTGCCCGCCAGGTAGGGAATGGCTTCCACGTCGTCCAGCGCGGCATACTCGGTGGGCGCTTGCACCGGCGCCTCGGCCGCAACAGCAAACTTCTCCCGCACCGGCATGCCGATGCGCGCCAGGAAGCGTTCGGCTTCCGGCAGCCACACTTTCTCGCCTTCGCGGCTGGCCAGCATGGTGTGCGCGTCGCGTTTGAAGTCGCCATAGGCCACCAGCTGCGCCTTGCCGCCCGCCCGGGTGTATGCCTGGTGCATGCGGTCCACCAGTTCCGGGCCGAAGTAGGAATCGTTGGCGCCGTACATCCACAGGCTGGCCACCTTGCTGCGCCGGCCGTAGTCGCCGAAAGCGCGCACCAGCGCGCCCTGCCAGTCGCATGGGCCGCCGTGCACGCGCAGGCCGCCGGCGAAATTCATCACGCCGCGCACGCCGGGAATCCCCTGCGTGGCCAGGGCCATGGTCGCCAGGCCGCCGTAAGACTGGCCCGCCACCACGATGCGCTGCGCGTCGACCCAGTCCAGGCCACGCGCATGGCGGATCACGTCGCGCACATCGTTGGCCTGGGTGTAGCCGTTGGCGGTCATGTCGCAGCCGTGGTCGATGTAGCGCCCGGTGGAATGGGCAAAGCCGGTCCGCATCGGCACCATGACCGCATAGCCCCGCCGCACAAAGGCGCTGGCCATGTGCACGAAACGGTCGCGCTGCTGCATTTTGGGGTCGCCGGGCGCCTTGCCGTGGTTGATCACCAACAACGGAAACGGGCCGTCGCCATCCGGCTTGAACACCGTGGTTTCCAGCGACACGCCCTGTCCCGGCCCGGCCGGTATCATCATGACCTGCTCGTTCAGTTGCGAAGGCGGCAAGGAACGCGGCGTGGCGCCATGGGCGGGCTGGAGCGTGCAGCAGAGGGAAAACGCCAGGGCGGCAAGGCTGCGGTGGCGCAAACTGAACGCGGCGGTGTCGATGATGCGGCTCCAGGGATCGAACGGGACAATGGCTCAATTCTGCGGGCCAAGTTTTCCAAAGGCAATACCAGAACGCTAAAACTGCTGCCTTTTTTTGTGGCAACAGTTGCTGTCAGGCGATTGCGGGACGCATCTGGACGGGGTACACTGGAAGCCATTGCCCAAGGGAAAGACCATGAGTGTATCCGCCCTCAGTGCCGGGGCTTCCGGCCTCACCGCGAACCAGCAGGCGCTGGGTGTAGCGGCGCACAATGTTGCCAACGCCAGCACGCAGGGCTTCCAGCCCCAACAGGCGCAATTCCACGAGTCCAGCCCGGGCGGCACCGGCGTCACCCTGTCCGCGCAAGGCCGTGGACTGGCTGCGTCCGAAGCCGCCGCCAACGCCGGCAGCGGCACCGGCCTGGCCAGCGAAATCAGCAACGCCCTGGTCTATAAGGCCAGCTTCGACCTGAACGCCAAAGTCATCCAGGCGGCCGACGAACGCATCGGCACGCTGATCAACATCAAAGCCTGACGCCGCGCGTTCGCCGCGCTATGCTGTCTGAAAGGACTACTGCATAGCGAGGCCGCATGCCCTCCCCTTATCTGTTCAAGGACCGCAAGGATGCCGCGCGCCAGCTGGCGCAGCGCTTGCAGCAGCTGCGCCTGCATCACCCGCTGATCCTGGCGATACCACGCGGCGCCATCCCCATCGGCGCGGTGCTGGCGCGGCAACTGCACGGCGAACTGGACGTGGTGCTGGTGCGCAAGCTGTCCTCCCCTTTCGACCCCGAATACGCCATCGGCGCCATCGACGAACGCGGCCAGCGCCTGGTCGGCCCGGATTATCCGATGACCGAGGCCAGCCGCGCCTGGCTGGAGCAATGCGCCCGCGAGCAATTGGCCGTGCTGCGCCAGCGCCGGGCCGACTACAGCGGCAGCCGGCCGCCGTCCGATCCCTGCGGGCGCCATGTGGTCATTGTCGACGACGGGCTGGCCACCGGCGCCACCATGGCGGCCGCCCTGGGCGCGGTGCGGGCCGCGCTGCCGCTGGAACTGCTTGCCGCCGTGCCGGTGGCCGCGCCGCAGTCGCTGCAGCGCATCGGGGAACTGGCCGACCGCGTGGTCTGCCTGCACGCGCCCATGGATTTCGCCGCCGTAAGCCAGTATTACAAGCGCTTCCCGCAGGTTGAGCAGGAGGAAGCCGTCAAGCTGCTGCGGCAGTGTTTCGCTCTGCAAACCACTGTTTCACAAAACGATTGACAGGTCCGTTGCAGCTTGTCAAACTTGGCGCCTGGATCACACCGGGGCCCTGCATGCACGACGAGATCGAAGTGTTCAGCGACGACGACACCAAGGACAGGCAGTTCGTCCATGCCTTGGCGCGCGGGCTGGAACTGCTGCGCTGCTTCGGACCCGGCGAAGTGTATCTGACCAACGCCGAGCTGGCCAAGCGCAGCTCGCTGCCCAAGCCCACCGTGTCGCGGCTGACGCATACGCTCACCACGCTGGGTTATCTGAACTATTCCGAATCGCTGGGCAAATACCAGCTGGGCGCCGGCGTGCTGGCGCTCGGCTACCGCATGCTGTCGGCCATGGACTTGCGCAAGCTGGCGCGCCCGCTGATGGAACAACTGGCCGAGTATGCGCAGGCGTCGGTGTCGCTGGGCGCGCGCGACCGGCTCAGCATGGTCTACGTGGAAAGCTGCCGCAGCAGCGCCAATGTCACGCTGCGGCTGGACGTGGGCGCGCGCATTCCGATGGCGACCACCGCCATGGGCAAGGCCTTGCTGTGCGTGCTGCCGGAGGCGGAGCGCAACTACCTGCTGGACCGCGTACGCCAGCGCGACCAGGCCAACTGGCCGCAGGTCAAGGCCGGCGTGGAGCAAGGCTTCAAGGATTACCAGGACCGGGGCTTTTGCATGTCCGCCGGCGAATGGCAGGGCGACGTGCACGCGGTGGGCGTGCCGGTGCTGGGCCTGGACGGCGAACAGGTGATGGCCTTCAACTGCGGCGGGCCGGCTTTTCTGCTGTCGCACGCGCGGCTGGAGCAAGACCTGGGCCCGAAACTGGTGCAGCTGGTGCGCCGCATCGACACGATACTCGGCCGGGGCTGAGCAATTTATGGAAGAAACATGATACGCGACGAAGAAACCCTGAACCTGCTGCTCGACAGCGTGCGCCGCTTCGTACGCGAGGTGCTGCTGCCGCACGAGCAGGAAGTGGCGGAGACGGACCAGATCCCGCCGGCCGTGGTGGCGCAGATGCGCGAGCTGGGCTTGTTCGGGCTCTCCATCCCGGAAGCTTACGGCGGCCTGCAGCTGACCATGGAAGAGGAAGTGCAGGTGGCGTTCGAGATCGCCTACACTTCGCCGGCCTTCCGCTCGCTGATCGGCACCAACAACGGCATCGGCTCGCAGGGCATCGTCATCGACGGCACGGAAGAGCAGAAGCGGCACTACCTGCCCAAACTGGCGGCAGGCGAGATCATCGGCTCGTTCGCCCTGACCGAACCGGGCTCGGGCTCGGACGCGGCGTCGCTGCGCACCTCCGCGGTGCGGGACGGCGACCATTACATCCTGAACGGCACCAAGCGTTACATCACCAACGCGCCGGAAGCCAGCATCTATACGGTGATGGCGCGCACCGACGCCACGCGCAAGGGAGCCGGCGCCATCTCGGCCTTCATCGTCGAGCGCGGCACGCCCGGCCTCACGCTGGGCAAGATCGACAAGAAGATGGGCCAGCGCGGCGCGCACACCTGCGACGTGATCTTCGAGAACTGCCGCGTGCCGGTGGAGAACCTCATCGGCGGCAAGGAAGGGGTGGGCTTCAAGACGGCCATGAAGGTGCTGGACAAGGGCCGGCTGCATATCGCGGCGGTGTGCGTGGGCGCGGCCGAGCGCATGCTGGAGGACGCGCTGCGCTATGCCATGGAGCGCGAGCAGTTCGGCCACGCCATCGCGGACTTCCAGCTGATCCAGGCCATGCTGGCCGACAGCAAGGCGGAGATCTACGCGGCCAGGTGCATGGTGCTGGATGCGGCGCGCAAGCGCGACAACAAGGAAGATATCTCCACCGAGGCGTCATGCTGCAAGCTGTTCGCCTCCGAGATGTGCGGGCGGGTGGCGGACCGCTCGGTGCAGATCCATGGCGGCGCCGGCTACGTTTCTGAATACGCGGCGGAGCGGTTTTACCGCGACGTGCGGCTGTTCAGGATTTACGAGGGCACGTCGCAGATCCAGCAGATCGTCATCGCGCGCAATATGATCAAGGCGGCGCAGCGCTGATGGACATCGCCGCCCTCCTCGCCAGCCTGCCCGCGCGCATCAGCGACATCCCACGCCGCTGGGCATCGCTCGCGCCGGATGCGCCGGCGTTGTGCGAAGTAGCGCCGGCCGGCGCCGCCGGCACCGCGCCGCAGCGCCGGGTATGGACATATGGCGAGCTGGTGGCTGCGGTGGACGCGACTGCCGAGCGCCTGCGCGGCCTGGGTGTGCGGCCCGGCGACCGCCTGATGGTGGTAGCGGAGAATTCGGTGGCGCAGGTGGCGCTGATTTTCGCGGCCGCGAGCATCGATGCGTGGGTCGTCAACGCCAACAGCCGCTTGTCGGCGCGCGAGATCGACCAGTTCCGCGAGCATTCGGGCGCGCGGCGCGTGATCTATTGCAGCGGCGTGTCGCCGGAAGCGGCGGCGCACGGCGAGCGGCACGGAGCGCGGCGCGAGACGTGCCAGTTCGGGGAGTGGATGACTGGTCCGCTGAACGACGCGTCTGCGGCCGCGCCCGAGCCGGTGGCTGCGGGTGAACCGTTCAGCGCGCAGCAAGCGGCGGCACTGATCTACACCACCGGCACCACGGGCCAGTCCAAGGGCGTGATGCTGTCGCACCGCAATCTGCTGTTCATCGCCGCAGTGTCCAGCACCCTGCGCGGCCTCACGCCAGCCGACCGGGCCTACGGCGTGCTGCCGATTTCGCACGTCTACGGCCTGGCCTCCGTCATGCTCGGCACCCTGTACGCGGGCGCCTGCCTGTACCTGCAGCCACGCTTCAGTGTCGACGCGCTGCTGCACGCCTTGCGCGCAGAACGGCTGACCATACTGCAGGGCGTGCCTGCAATGTACGCGCGGCTGCTGGAAGCCGTCGGCCTGCAAGGCACGGCCATCGACACGGGCGGCGCGGTCCATGCTGCGCTGGGCGCCAGCCTGCGCTTCGCGTACGCGGGCGGCTCACCGCTCGATCCTGTACTCAAGCGCAAGGTGGAAGCACTGCTCGGCCAGCCGCTGCACAACGGCTACGGCATGACCGAGAGCTCGCCCACTATCAGCCAGACGCGCCTGGATGCGCCGCGCAGCGACACCTCGGTCGGCTATCCCATCCCCGGCGTGGAAACCCGCATCGTCCCGGCAGACGGCTCCAAAGCCGGCGCCTCGCAGGCGGCAGCCGGCGAACTGTGGGTGCGCGGACCGAACGTGATGCTCGGCTACTACAAGGAACCCGCCCTCACCGCCGCCGCCATCGATGCCGATGGCTGGCTGAACACCGGCGACGTCGCCCGCCAGGACTCCGACGGTGCGCTGTTCATCGTCGGCCGCACCAAGGAACTGATCATCCGATCCGGTTTCAACGTCTATCCGCTCGAAGTGGAGACCGTGCTGAACGCCCACCCCGCCGTCGCCCAGTCGGCCGTGGTCGGCCGCGCCGCGGCCGGCGGAGACGAGGAAGTCATCGCCTACGTTGAGCTCGGCCCGCGCCATGCCGCCAGCGCGGGCAGCCACGCGGCAACCGGGCCGGACCTGGACGAGGCGCCGATAGGAGAACTGATCGACGAATTGCACGCCTACCTGTCCGCAGCGCTATCGCCCTACAAATGCCCCACCCGCATCATCCCCATGCACGCCTTGCCGGCAGCAGCAACCGGCAAGATACTCAAAGGCCAGCTACGCCAACTGGCACAAGGATTAGGACAAGAAATGGCGCAAACCCCGGAGACCAAAAAATGAAAAGCCTGTACAAGAAGATCGCCCTGGCGTCGCTGATGTCGGCAGCACTCGCAGGCGCCGCGCGCGCCGAGGAATTCCTGGTTGGCGCCGAACTGCCCCTTACCGGTTCGCTGGCCCGCGTCGGCGCCGGCATGCAGGAAGGCGTCATGGTGGCGGCCGAGGTGTTCAACAAGACCAACGGCAAACACAAGATCAAGATCATCACCGTGGACGACGAGTCGGCGCCGGCCAAAGCCATCGCCGCCGTCGAAAAGCTGCACAGCCAGGGCGTGGTCGCCATCACCGGCGGCTACGGCTCCAACAACATCGCCCCCGCGTCCGACGCGGCCAATAAACTGAACCTGGTCTACATCACCTCCGGCGGCGTGGACGACAGCCTGGTCACCAGCGGGCGCAAGAATTTTTTCCGCATCAATAACACCGCCGGCTACGAAAAAGCCGTGCTCGGGCTGATAGACGACGTCGGCGCGAAATCCGTCTCCATCATCTACTCCACCAAGGAAGCCACTTCCGACCTGGCCAAGTCTATCCAGAAAGTGCTGGAATCGAAAGGCATCAAGGCCGCCTCGCACTCGTTCGACCCGGCCATCACCGACTTCAAGCCCATCATCAACAAAGTCAAGCTGCAGGACAAGTCCGAACTGGTGCTGATGTCCGGCTACGAGAACGACTACGTCGGCATCCTGCGCGCCGCGCGCGTGCTCAAGCCCAACCTGAAAGCCATGGTCGGCGTGTGGTCGCTGGCCACGCCCAAGATGGCCGCCGAATTCCCCGACCTGATGCCGAATGTGTTCGGCACCGCGCTGCTGCCCTTCCCCGCCACCTTTGAAAGCGCCGACGGCAAAGCCTTCTCGGAAACCTACAAGCAGCTCTACAAGAAGGAGCCGGACTACCTGGGCCAGTTCGGCTACGTGCAGTCGATGCTGCTGTTCGAAGCCATCGCGCGCGCGGCCGACAAGGGCAGCGTGAAATCCGGCGGCATCGCCGAGGAAATGCGCAAGACCAACCGTGAAACGCTGATCGGCCGCGTGCAGTTCTCCGCCAACGGCGACAACCCCAATTTCGTGCACCGCATGGGCCAGCACCAGGACAAGAAGATCGTCATCGTGTGGCCGAAGGCCAACGCCACCGGCAAGATCGCCTACCCGGCCGTGCCCTGGCAATGACTGAGCTGATTCTCCAGGCGTTGTATTCCGGCCTGCTGCAAGGCGGCTCGTACGCGCTGATCGCGCTTGGCCTGGCGCTGGTGTTCGGCACTATGAAGATCATCAACCTCGCGCACGGCGAACTGGTGCTGCTGGCCGCCTACCTTGCCTACACGGTCGAGGCCAAGGCCGGCCTCGGCCCCGTGTTCGCCATTCCGCTGGCGCTGGTGCTGGTCAGCTTCGCGTCGGTGTGCGTGTACTGGATCGTCAACCGCATCAGGAAGGACCGCGAGATCAATTCCCTGATCCTCACCTACGGCATCGGCGTCATCCTCACCAACGCCATCCTGCTGATCTGGAAGGCCGACATCCGCACCACCAATTCCAGCTGGCTGCAGGAAGCCTTCGTGGTCGGCCCGCTGTACAGCATGCGCAGCGAATTGATCTTCTTCGGCGTCAGCCTGGCGCTGATGGCAGGCCTGTGGTGGTGGCTTTCGCGCAGCTGGTACGGCCGCGCGCTGCGCGCCGTCTCCAGCAACCGCGACGCCGCCAAACTGATGGGCATCAACCCTGGCAAGGTGGAGCTGGTGTCCTTCATCGTTGCCGGCATCCTGGCCGCGTTCGCGGGCGTGGCGCTGTTCAGCTACGGCGTCATCCAGCCCTCTTATGGCAGCGCGCTCACGGTCAAGGCCTTCATCATCACCGTGCTGGCCGGCGTAGGCTCGATCCCCGGCGTGCTGCTGGGCGCCGTGCTGCTGGGCGTGTGCGAAGCGCTCACCGTCACGCTGGCCAGTTCCGCGCTGCAGGAGCTGGCCGGCATGTCGCTGTTCCTGCTGGTGCTGTTCGTCATGCCCAACGGCCTGTTCGGCGCAGCAAGGAGGCGCGGATGAAGATCAACAACGGCGTGCTGTCCGCGCTGATCCTGGCCTACCTGGTGGTGCCGCTCACGCTGTCCGGCAACCACTACGTGATGAGCACCATCGTCGCCGCACTGGTGATCGGCGGCGTGGCGCTGTCCTGGGCGTTGCTGGGCAACCTCGGCGGCATGATCAGCTTCGGCCACTCGGCCTTCTTCGGCGTGGGCGCCTACGTGTCCGCGCTGTGCAGTATGCGCCTGGGCGTGCCGGTGCTGCCGTCCATGCTGCTGGGCGGCGTGGGCGCGGCGGCGGCCTCCATCGCCATGCTGCCGGTGCTGCGGCTGCGCGGTCCCTACTTTGCGCTCGCCATCCTGGCCTACGCCCACATCTTCCGCATCATCGCCACCGAATGGACCTCGGTCACGCGCGGCGCGGGCGGGCTGGCCAACATTCCCGCGCTGCCCACGCTGGCCGGCTACGACTTCAGCGGCAAGGCCGGCGCCTACCTCGTCATCCTCACCATCGTGGTGGCATTCGCCTTCATCTACGCCGCCATCCGCGCCAGCCACTACGGCCTGGCCCTGCGCGCCATGCACGATAGCGAAGACGCCACCCGCGTGGTGGGCGTCAACAGCACCCTGCTCAAGGCGGCCATGCTCATGGTCTCGGCCTTCATGGCGGGCGTGGTGGGCGCCTTTAACGCGCATACCATCAACTTCCTGGAACCGGACTACGCCTTCCACGGCCTGTGGGTGACGCTGCCCATCGTGGCGGCCATTTTCGGCGGCTACCGCACCATCGTGGGTCCGGTCGCGGGCGCGCTGTTCGTATCGCTGGCCGACCAACTGCTGTTCAAGGAACTGCTGCCCACAGGCCACCAGCTGGTGCTGGGCGTGCTCCTGGTGCTGATGATCGTCCTCAGTCCCAACGGCCTGATGCCGCTGCTGCGCGGATTCGGAAGGAAAAGAAGAAATGGCTGATTCCGCCCTCGAGCTGGACCGGGTCTCGGTGCGCTTTGGCGGCCTCACCGCCGTCAACGCCGTCTCGCTGAAAATCGCCAGCAGCGACGTCATCGGCCTGGTTGGGCCGAATGGCGCCGGCAAGACCACGCTGTTCAACGCCATCTCCGGGCTGGTGAAGCCGACCGCAGGCGGCATCCGCTTCGGCGGCAGCGACGTGATGCGCGCCCCCATGTACCAGCGCGCCCGCCTCGGCATCGGCCGCACCTTCCAGATCCCGCAACCCATGCACGAGCTGACGGTGCGCGAGAACCTGGTGGTGGCGCAGCGCTTCGGCACCGGCAAGGTGGACCCGGCGCGCATCGACGAGATCCTGGATTTCACCAGCCTGGCCGGCAAGGCCCGACGCGACGCCGCCACCTGTTTGTCGCTGACCGAGCTGAAAGCGCTGGAAGTGGCCAAGGCGCTGGCCACCAGTCCCAAGCTGCTGCTGCTCGACGAAGTGCTGGCCGGTCTGGAGACCAGCGGCAAGCGCCGCTTCATGGGCATGCTCAAGGAGATGCACCAGCGCTTCGGCGTGGGCATCGTCATTATCGAGCATGACATCGAAACCATCAGCAGCCTGTGTCCGCGCGTGGCGGTGCTCAATTTTGGGGAACTGATCGCGGACGGCACGCCGGACGAGGTGTTCCGCGATCCGGCCGTCATCAAGAGCTATACGGGTTCCGGGCCTGGATCGGAGGCGAACCATGCTTGAACTGAGCAACGTACGCGCCGGCTACGGCGCCATCAACGTGCTGTGGGACGTATCGCTGGCCATGCAGCCGGGGCAGCTCACCACCATCATCGGCCCGAACGGCGCCGGCAAGACGACCCTGCTGCGCGCCATCATGGGCCTGGTGCCGCTAAAGCAAGGGCAGATCACCCTGCACGGCAAGCGCCTGGACGGCACGCCCACCTGGGACATGGCCGACCGCAGCCTGGCCATGGTGCCCGAAGGCCGGATGGTGTTCCGCGACATGAATGTGGAGGAAAACCTGATCATGGGCGCCTTCAACAAGGCGCACCGCGCGCACGTAAACACCCGGCTGGAAGCGGCCTACGACATGTTCCCGCGCCTGCGCGAGCGGCGCGGGCAGCTGGCCGGCTCGCTGTCCGGCGGCGAAGCGCAGATGCTGGCGATGGCGCGCGGCCTGATGTCCGACCCCAAGCTGCTGATCGTGGACGAACCCTCGCTCGGCCTGGCGCCGCTGGTGGTAAACGAATTGTTCGGGATCCTGGCGCGGCTCAAGGCGGAGGGCCGCACCATCGTCCTGGTGGAGCAGAATACCGAGCGCGCGCTGGCCATTGCCGATCACGTCTACCTGCTGCAAGGCGGTAGAGTGGCGCTGTCCCAGCCGGCCGCCGAAGTCAGTTTGGCCCGCCTGCACGACCTCTATTTCAACCACTGAGCAATCAGCAGGGCTCAAACCGGGCGACCCGGAATTGCTGCGTGTGGTAAAAACACCTATGCGATAAACAGGAGCCTGCATGAGTACGGGAGATCACGATCAGCGCCGCCACGACCGCCGCCACGGGGACAAGCTGGGAACCCCGCGCTACCTCGATCCAGGCGATACAGTCTTCAGCCTGTGGGGCCGCATCATCATGGCGCGCTACCGGCGCATCGCGGCGGCGGCCACGCGCCACATCATCCAGCGCCCGCTGCACATCGGCATATCGGCGCGCATCTTCCACCCCGAGGAAGGCGCCAAGGGCCTGCGCAGCAAGAACCTGCAATACCTCGAAGAGTCCATCGCGCAGTGGGTCATGTCGCGCGACGTGCTGGTGTTCATGATCCCGACCGTGAACACGGACGGCCTGCTGCACCCCTCCAACATCCGCCTGCGCGACTACGCGCGCCACCTGGACGGCCTGGTGCTGCAGGGCGGCGCCGACGTGTCGCCGCAAAGCTACGCCGAAACGCCAACCCGCCCGGAATGGAGCGGCGACCGCGCGCGCGACATGTATGAGCTCGAGCTACTGCATGAATTCGTCGAGGCGGGCAAGCCGGTGATGGGCATCTGCCGCGGCTGCCAGCTGATCAACGTGGCCTTCGGCGGCTCGCTGTACCAGGACATCGCCTCCGACGTGCCGGACGCGATGGCCCACGTGCATGACGACTACGACCGCCACCGGCATGAAATCGTGTTCCCGGAGGGTTCCTCGCTGGGCCGCATGCTGAAGATGCACAGCGGCCAGGCGCTGGTGAACTCCATCCACCACCAGGCGGTGAAAAACCTGGGCCGCGACATGACGGTGGAAGCCCGCTCCGCGCCGGACGGCATGGTCGAAGCCATCCGCTACACCAAGGCGCCCTTCGTCATGGGCTTGCAGTGGCACCCGGAGTTCCACCGCGCCGGCGGCGTGGAGCTGCTGGACTGCACGCCCATCCTGGACAATTTCCTGCGCGTGGCGCGTGAGACGCGCTTCTGACGGCGCCGAGCCACATGCCTCCATCCTCGCGAGCGTAGAGCTACGCCGCTCTGCCACTGAAATTGCAGGAACCGCGCTGGGCGGTTCAGAAGCATAAAACTTTCCTATTTGTATAGAACACGGCCCCAGCCCGCAAGGATGACATGGTCATCGGGCGAAGGCCGGCTTGGCGTTCAGCCCCGGAAGCGGTTCACCGCCGCGTCCACCACGCCCTCCACGCTGCCGCTTTCGCGGAACTGGTCGCGCAGGTACTGGGCGTCGCTGCCGGTGTGGGTCACCTGCACCAGGTGCGCCAGGCCGGCGCTGCCGCCCAGCGCTTCCGCATGCGGTTCCATCTTGCGCAGCGTGGTCAGGATGTCTTCGCGCAGCGACAGGCTTTCATACGTCTTCGGATGCACGATGGTGCCGTCCAGCCCGAAGCGGCAGGCCTGGAAGCGGTTGTAGTTGTAGACCAGGTAATCGTCCTCCTCCGGCGCCGCCTCATTGCGCTCCAGCAGATAGCGGCACAGCGCCTGCAGGTACACCGCCAGCGCCGCCGCGCGCTCCACCGTCAGCGGCGTGTCGCACACGCGCAGCTCGATGGTGCCGTACTCCGGCTTGGGCCGGATGTCCCAGTAGAAGTCCTTCATGCTCTTGATCACGCCGGTGTGCTCCATCTTGGCGAAGTAGCCGTGCTCGAAGTCGTCCCAGCTCAGGGTGAACGGCGCGCGGCCGCTCATCGGGAAGGCGAACACGGAGTTCAGGCGCGCCGAGTTGAACAGCGTGTCGCCGCCCTGCACGAACGGCGAGGACGCCGACAGCGCGATGAAGTGCGGCACGTAGCGGCTCAGCGAATGCAGCAGGAACAGCGCGTCGTCGCCGTTGGCGCAGCCGATGTGCACGTGCTGGCCGAAGATGGTGAACTGCTTGGCCAGGTAGCCGTACAGCGCCGACACTTCCTTGAAGCGCGGCTTGGAGAAGATGCGCCGCTCCGACCATTTCTGGAACGGGTGCGTGCCGCCGCCGCAGATGCCGATGTTGAGCTTCTCGCACGCTTGCACCAGCGTGTCGCGGATCAGCTGCAGCTGCGCCACCATCTCGGTGTGGTTGGTATGCACGTCGGTGTTAATCTCGATCATGCTCTCGGTGATCTCGGGCGTCACATTGCCCGGGAAGGGCTTGCGGTTCAGCAGGTGCAGCAGGTCGGGGCTGGACGCGGTCAGGTCGTAGTCAGCATGGCTGATCAGCTGCAGTTCCAGCTCCACGCCCATGGTGAGCGGCTGGGAATTATTGAACGGTTCAAGCGCCATTTATGCCTCCTCTTCTTGCGGCGTTTCATTGGCCCACACCAGCGCATACTGCGTAAAGATGGGGCCCAGTACTTCCATTAATAGCGTCATCGCGGCCAGCGCGGCCAGCTCGTCCACCAGCACGATGCCCATGCTCTTGGTCTGCTCCAGCAGCAGGATGACGAACACCGACATTGGCGCCAGCGCCACGCCGGTGAGCGCGCCCTTGCGCCAGGTGACACCGCCCACGTGGGCGAACACCGCCACCGCCGAAGTCTTGACGACAAAGCGCGCCAGCAGCAGTACGATGGCCAGTCCGGCGCCGGCCACCACGCGGTCCCAGTCCAGCGTGGTCACGGCGAAGACGAACAGCAGCACCGTCAGCAACTCGCCGATGGCGCCGAAATTGCGCTCGGTGCGGCTGAAGGAAATGCGGCGGTGGCGCGCCATCAGGCCGAACGTCAGGGTGGCCAGCACCGGCGACAGATTGGCCGCGTGGGTGATCGCCACCAGCAGCACCACCGCCAGCGCGAACGCCACCGTGCCGTCGCGCTGCACATGGCCCAGCTGGCGCAGCAGGGCCGGCACCAGCACGCCGAACACGGCGCCCAGCACGGCCGAGGCCAGCAGTTCGATGGCGCTGTGCGAAATGGCCTGGCCCAGGCTGCCGGAAGTCTGGAACACCCACACGCCGACGATCACTTTATAGACGAACACGGCCAGCACGCAGTTGATGGCCACCAGGTGCAGCACCCGCTCGGTGACCTGCCCGGCGCTGTTCTGCTCGTTAATCACGCGCAGCACGCCGGCCGGCGAGCTGGACATGGCCAGCGAGGCCAGCAGCAGCGAGGTCAGCGGCGGCATGCCGGACAGGTGGCCGATCACATACACCACGACGAAGGTGGCGGCCGATTCGACCAGGCCGGTCACCGCGATCCACGGGTTCAGGCGCAGCCATTTGAGATTGATGCGATAGCCGAATTCGAACAGGATGAGGCCGAAAGCCACGTTGGCCAGGATGGTGACCGGGCTGGAACTGTCGCTGGTGTAGAGCTCGGGGAAAGCCTGCGCTACCGCGAAGCCCACCAGGCCATACACGCTGATGCGCGGCACGCCCGACCAGCGGTGCATGATCTCGCCTGCCAGCCAGGCCAGGGCAATTGCAAAAGGCCAGGCCAGTTCGGCCGTGATAACTACTAAATCCGGCATAAATGTTTCCTCCAATGCAAAATCAAGCCACAGTTTATTGCAATACGCCAAATCACGTCACACCCAAGCCCGGAGTAGAATCATGGCTCCCCACAATGCACGAGAAGGAAACCCATGCTGGAACTCATCAGCGAACACGCTTGCTTCGGCGGCGTTCAGCGCTTCTACAAGCACGGCAGCAGCGCGATCGGCCTGCCGATGCGCTTTTCGGCCTTCATTCCGGCGCACAAGGAGGGTGCGGCCCTGCCCGCGCTGTTCTACCTGGCCGGCCTGACCTGCACCGAGGAGACCTTCCCCATCAAGGCGGGCGCGCAGCGCGTGGCCGCCGAGTTGGGCGTCATCCTGATCGCACCGGACACCAGCCCGCGCGGCGCCGGCGTGCCGGGTGAAACGGATGCGTGGGACTTCGGCGCCGGCGCCGGTTTCTATCTCGACGCCACCGCAGCGCCGTGGAGCGAGCACTACCGCATGGAAAGCTATATCCATGAACTGCGCCAGCTGGTGGCGCGCGAACTGCCGGTGGATGCGGCCCGCCTGGGCGTGTTCGGCCACTCGATGGGCGGCCACGGCGCGCTGACGCTGGCGCTGAAGCGGCCGGACGTGTTCCGTTCGGTGTCCGCCTTCGCGCCGATAGCCGCGCCCACCCGCTGCCCTTGGGGCAAGAAAGCCTTCAGCGGCTACCTGGGCCAGGACAAGAACGCATGGCGCGCGCACGACGCCAGCGAACTGATGGCTGCCGCGCGCACGCCCTTCCCGCAAGGCATCCTGATAGACCAGGGCCTGGGCGACAAGTTCCTGGCCGAGCAGCTGTATCCGGAAGCGTTCGAGGAAGCCTGCCGCAAGGCCGCGCAGCCGCTGCTGCTGCGGCGTCACGCGGACTACGACCACGGCTACTACTTCATCTCAAGCTTTATTGAAGACCATCTGCGCTTCCACGCGCGCAATCTTACAGCTTGATTTCCGTGCCAAGGCGCGCCAGGAACTGGCCCAGCCACTGCGGATGGGCCGGCCAGGCGGGCGCGGTGACGAAGATGCCGTCGGTGACGGCGCTGTCGACCGCGATGTCGGCATACTCGGCGCCGGCCAGCTTCACCTCCGGCGCGCAGGCCGGGTAGCAGGAAATCTTCTTGCCCTGGATAACGCCGGCCGCCGCCAGCAACTGGGCGCCGTGGCACACGGCGGCTATCGGTTTGGAAGCCTGCGCGAACTGCTGGATGATGTCCAGCACGCGCGGATTCAGGCGCAGGTATTCCGGCGCACGTCCACCCGCGATCACGAGCGCGTCGTAAGCGGACACTTGCACATCGTCGAAATTGGCGTTCAGGGCGAACTGGTGGCCAGGTTTTTCGGTATAAGTCTGGTCGCCCTCGAAGTCGTGGATCGCGGTCTTGACCTTCTCGCCGCTCTTCTTGCCGGGACACACGGCGTGCACCGTGTGGCCGACCATCTGCAGTGCCTGGAACGGCACCATGGTTTCGTAATCTTCGGCGAAATCGCCCGTCAACAACAGAATCTGCTTGGCTGCCACAGTCATCTC
This sequence comes from Massilia sp. NBRC 108631, assembly GCF_059704565.1. NCBI lineage: Bacteria > Pseudomonadati > Pseudomonadota > Betaproteobacteria > Burkholderiales > Oxalobacteraceae > Massilia > Massilia sp. NBRC 108631. The sequence goes on along the minus strand of NZ_BAAKJE010000293.1, from coordinate 1,258 downwards.
CCGGTTGGTTGGAAAAGTACCACCAGGCCATGATAGCGTTAATTGACGGGCAATGTGATTACTTGTGCAGCACTTTGCGAATAGTTTCAGCCAGGTCTTCCGCCACGAACTTGGCCACGTAGGCGTCGGCGCCGACACCCTTCACGTGGTCCTCGTTGGTCTTGCCGGACAGCGAAGAATGGATCACCACCGGGATCTTGTTGAAGCGGGCATCCTGCTTGATCAAGCGGGTCAGCGTGAAGCCGTCCATTTCCGGCATTTCCAGGTCGGTCAGCACCAGCGACACCCGGTCTTCCACCGGGATGCCTTCGGCCTTGGCGCCGTCGGCGATATGCTGCAGGCGCTCCCACGCTTCCTTGCCGGACTTGGTCATCACAAAGGGCGCGCCCATCGCGGTCAGGCCCTGCTCGATCAGGCTGCGCGCCACCACCGAGTCGTCGGCCGCCAGGATGATGGTGCCCGGCTTGAGCAGCAGCTTGGGACCGATGGTTTCCGGGTCCACGTCCTTGCCGTCGGTCGGCACCATCTTGCGCAGGATGGTTTCCACGTCCAGCACCTGCGCCAGGCGGGTGTTGTTGACGTCGCCATCCAGGCGGGCGATGCTGGTCACCATGCCGCCGGCGGTGCTGCCTTCGGCCGACAGCACCTGGCCCCAGTCCAGGCGCACGATCTCGTCCACCGACTCGACCGCGAAGGCCTGCGTGGTGCGGGCAAATTCGGTCACCAGCATGATGTTCAAGCCGGTCTTTGGCGTCACGCCGACGATGCCGGGCAAGTCCATGACGGAAATGATCTGGCCGCGCAGGTTGACCACGCCCAGCATGTGCGGCGAGGAACCGGCCACCGCCGTCACTTCCGGCATGGCCACGATTTCGCGGATCTTGAAGACGTTGATGCCGTACAGTTCCGAGTGTTCGCCATTGGCGTCGGCGCCGAGACGGAACAGCAGCAGTTCAAATTTATTGGAATTGGTTAAGTTACTACGTTCGTCAATTTCTTGTTGAACTGAATTCATAGGGATTCGTCTCCATCGCAAGGGCTGCGATCAGTATAACGATATTGCCCTTTGTAACGAAACATTTTGCCCGCCGGAACCGCTCTCCCGTTGCAAACCGGCACGGCATAAAAAAAGGAAACCCGGAGGTTTCCTTATTTTCGAATTCTGGAGCGGGAGAAGAGTCTCGAACTCTCGACCTCAACCTTGGCAAGGTTGCGCTCTACCAACTGAGCTACTCCCGCAGAAGGCAAGATTATGACA
>NZ_BAAKJE010000292.1:0-31643 GCF_059704565.1 Massilia sp. NBRC 108631 | reverse complement strand
TTGTGTCCATAATCGAATTTGTGGGCACAAATTTGTTGTGCCTTCGATTCGATCATCAGAGATGCTGCCGCTTGAAGTCTAGACGGCGGCGGCTGGACGCTTACCATCATTATGCGCTACCTCATTAAGATGGCCACTGAGCACGACCTCGACATGACGCCGACGATGGCCTTGAAGTGCGTACGGGAGTGGATCGGCCGCTGCGCGGCGCGATCGGCCATCGCCGCGCAGTTTGGAGTCTCTGGGCGAAGCGCAAGGGAAAAGAGTCCCCACCATACGCTGGCCATTGAACTGGCAGGTTGCTACAAGGATAAGCTGCTAGGGGAAATCGAGGCCACGTTTGCCAAAGTCGAAAAACTTCATCGGGCACCTAATTCTCCAGGTAGAGGCGCGCCGCCTTGAGAATTAGCGACGATTTGCTCACCTGGCCGTTCAGGACGATATCGTCGGTGAAGCTTTGTAGGAACATGGCGGTGACCGGCTGTTCTAGTTGCCTCGTCGGCAAACCGTCCTTATCCCAGGTAAGGATATTGTAGATGCGACACTGGCTGGCAAAGACCGACTGTGGATTGCCTTTGGGCGATACGAAGTAGCGCAAATCACCTTCCTTCTCTTGGAGAAATATGTGGTGATACTGTTCACGCACGCGCGGCGTCACGTAATAGGGGAGGGGATTCTCGCCGCGCGCGCTCAGCTTGCGCAACGCCCCGTCGTTTTCGTGGAAACGCTGAACGTTATCGAAGAGCATATTGCCGAGGATCTGCGGGACGCGCGCGCTGGTATAAGCCGTTAGCAGTGCTTTTCCATCGCAATCGTAAAGGTAAAAACCGTCGTCGTAGAGCTTTTGAATGACGCGCAGATACGGAAAACGAAAACGCAGTTCCTCTTCGTTGTCGCACACCGATTGCTCGACCAGATGAAGCGTACCTTGTTCAAAACGGCAGGATAGTATCGACGCGAAGAACTGGTTCTCCGGCCGGCGAACGTAGATCAGCTGGTAACTTCCACCCGGCATGCTGCTCAAGCCCGATATCGCACGTTGGCGCAGCACGCCCTGTTTTAGCCACAGTTCCTTGCGTACCTTGAGTAACACCTGCTCATTGACAGGCGTGTCATTGGCAGGCATCTGTTCGGGGAGGTCAATGCCTTGCATGACAATATTCCCGCGGCATTCGAAGTGCTCGATCTTTAGGCGTGTATACAGATCGAATTGACTGCCTTCCTTCGCCCGGTGGTGCGCCAGCGCCTGCCAAAAGGTTGCGAACTGTCGCCCGGAGCGTGCTTCGGCAATACTCGCGCCTCCCCTTCCAATTTCCTTATTGAGAAATATGTAAGCTGATGCTTCACGCAGGTCCCCATAGCTCGTTACTTTTTCGGACGAGGTAATCTCGCACGGCGAGAATGCCTGTCGCAGCTGTGCATACAGTTTTTCCCTGACCGACTCGGAAGGGTAGGGACCATAATTGTCGACAATGGTTGTGGTGACATGGGGTCTAGGATCTGCCGCCGTGACGAATTGGTCCCACACGGCATTTGCTTTGAACGCTTCCCGGCGGGCCGGGATGCCTAGAATATCGAGTTGCTGTGCTACGCAGCGCGCCACAAGCGTATGCGCATGGTTCTGACAACCCGGATAAGCCGCCTGAAACCGCATGAATTTCTTGCGACCGTAGAGCCTTGCGTCCACTTGGGTCTGACTGATGTACCTTGTATTGCCAACACGGATAGTCATCGTCGTGTCTTCAACTGGCGCGTGAAGGTCCGCTTCGGGGGCAGCGAGGAAAGTGCGGTTATGCAGCGTCGATACAAGTTCCTGTCGATCGGAGTAGTAAAATCGCGCTTCGAAAGTGTCGATCACGACGCGTCCGTCCTTTTTGCGCGGATATAGTTCGGTGCCGATGTAAAGCGCCCCGTTGTAATGGTGGCTGGCGATTTCATAGTCCTTGTTGACTTCCTCAAGGAGAGCGGCCTTGACGCGCAGGCTGATGAGGGCTTGGACGATTCTATGGGAGGGCAGCTCGCAGGAAAAAAGAGCGTCTAGGGTCTTTTGCTGCTGCTCCACCCGGTCGTCTATATACACGAAATAGCAGAGGTTGCCCGCTTGCAGGAGTTCGTAATTGACCGCCATCCCTTGGGACAAGCCCAGGTGCCGGCGAAGCACGGACTTCGCTTCAATATGCACACGCACGAAATAATGTTCGGCCGCCTCTTTTTTTTGGCGGGTGATCTCGCGCGAAAAATAGTCAATACCGATGCGGCCCGAACCCGACCATAGTCTACGGGCGAACTCTTCATCCGGCAGCGCGATCTTCCAGATGTTGGTGCAAGCATTTGGCATATCGAGCGCCTGATGCATGGGAAAATCTTGTGTCGTCTTCACTTTACGCTCCCGGCGTCAGCATAGCCAGCAAGCGCCGGTTGAGCACCAATCGTTCAGATATGTTGCTTTCGAATTTATCCCTGCTGGGCGCATAGCTGCTTTCTCTTTTCATCAAGTTCAGGTAGTAGGCGCCCTTGCCATCGGCCTCCGGCATCAGGTTTAGCGGATTGCTGTCCACACGCGTGTTGAGATAGACGAATTTAATCTCGTCATAGCGGCCCGACATGGACGTCCGGAGCAGATTCATCTTGCGGCTGGCTTCGACATGCAGTTCTTGCGCAAGCTCAGTTTGATCGAAGGTAAGTGACCAGTTCTTCGCATCGATGCACACGAGCGTCTTGTCCACTTCCACGTACCTGTCGAAGAGCTCGTAGCAAGTAGCAGACAGCTTGTCGAACACCTGTTCGGTCGACATGGCTTCCTGTCCGATCTGGTCGAGCAGGCCGTCCAGCAGGTATTCGCCGACGTTGCCCTTCAAAAGCGGAAGGATCCCCGGCACGGGGAGTAAATCCCGAAAGGCCTCCTCCTGGAGCTTAGCCAGCTTGGAATAGCGCTCCCAAAACTCCCCAGACCTTTCTTCAAGCCTCACGTAGTTTGGCAGGACCTGTAATTGCGGCTGGTAGAGCGCCACCCCGCCGAACGTGTCGGTCAGAATGGAACGTTTCGCCTTGATGCAGAACCGGATGCCGGCCGCCGGGCCGGAGCGGCGGACATAGAAGTTTTCGATTACCGAGACGTAGTACGGATCGGTGGCGATAAGCGGAACGCGCTTGAGGGCGGCTAGCCATCTTTCGGGGGCGAAGACGCAATCCATCGAACGTAGTACTTCGTTGAGTTCGATCGCCTCGAACGCGCCGGAGCGCGCCCGTTGCAGTTCCTGGCGCAAGACTTTGCTGAAAAACTGTTCAATCCGGCGGGCTCGCTCTTCCATCTCCGTTTCAAATGCAATGCGTGCCGCGTCGTTCTCGAACGAGACCTGCGCTGCGATGCCGCGGCAATGTTCGCGAAGGCTTTGATTGAGAAGGGACATCGATCCCAAGACCACTTCATTGCCATGTCGGGTGATTTGTTCGAACTGCATTGTCGCGTTTTCAAGGATATCGTCGGACAGATAGATCTCCGAGGCCAGGATGCTGTCGGCGCGTTCCACTCGGCCTATGGCCTGCATCACCACCTTGAACACACTCATCGCATGTTCGCGCATCAGTACGTTGTAATTGGCGCCGGAGACTAGATTCGTGTCGAAGTCCCGCAGGTATTTGATTTCCTTCCCATCGGCGTAATACTTCATCAGGGTGATCCAGTTTTCCAGAGTGTTCAATCCCTGGTCGCGCTGCATCACCTCACTGTAGTAGGGGCTATTTACCAATACCAGCCGGTTGAAGTCCTCCTTGAATTCCGTGCCCTCGTACGTCACGAAGTAGTTTAGGCCCGTGCCGGCGCTGGCGTAAGAAGCGACGAACACGAGCCGCTGCCTTTCGGACGTCATCTCGGTGTAGCTCCGCAGATCCTTGAGCTTGCCCAGGTCGGCATTGAAGAACACCAGGCGCAGTTCATAGCCATCGGAGAAGGGCGTGAAATCATAGATGTGATCTTGGTCCTTGGCGCATCGCTTTAGCATGCGGCTCGCACCCTGGCTATGATCCAGGTACGTTTTGAACAATTCCCGGATGTTCCCGCTCAGCGAGAGGATAAGGGAACTCGTCCCATCACGCGCGGCCGAGAGGATCGCATCTAACTGACGCATGAGCTCGCGCTTGTGGTAGCGGTTGTTGCGTATGTTCGCAGGGACATGGAGCGCGTCGAACCACTGCTGTACCGCGCGCTTGATTTCAGGTTCCGGAGCATTCCTGATGCTGTTTCCCTCAGCCGGGAAACTGTGGAAATTAACACGGCGCACAGCTCCGCGCGCCGCGCGCAACGCCGCAAGGATCGGCACTTCCTTTTCATCTCGCCGCACTACACGAAATTCGAGGTTCTGTTTCCCGCCTTCGCCGTAGTGGTGCAACATCTTATGGTTGTAGCTACCGTTGTAGACTCCGTAAAACCCGGTCGTTGCGCTCATGTTGAACAAGGCGTTTCGCGTGTTGTGGGCCATGCGCATTAGCGACACCTCCGGCAATTCCAGCAGAAGGTCCATGCGGAAGTCCGCGTAGACATATTCGTTCAAGCGCTCGTCCTTGAATCGGACGCTCTTGCGCGGCTCGATCGAAAATACCGTCTTAGGTTGGAAGTAGGTAAAAAAGATGTTAATGACTTGGTTTTCGTCCAGGGAACGGTCGAACAGGTGACGAACCTCATGCCGATGGTTGTTGGCCTTGACAATGAATCTACCGAGCGATGCATTTTGGCTGATTTCGCCTTCATACCCAAGCAAGCGCGGCAGGTCTTTACCGTTCACTTCGGAGGCTGCGGCTAGGAGGGCCATGAGCAGCTGGTAGAGGTCATGCAGCGTGGGATTGCCGTCTTCCTCAGCACCGAAATAGATCTGGCAGTAGCTATTCGCATTTTTACCTTGAATGCGGATGCTTCGCAAGGCGCCTTCATTGAAAAAGCGCTTTGGCGTGAAACTGAACACGTTTCGCGTGATGTTGATCACTTGCTCGACGTCGCCCTTGTCGATCTGGACGTAGCCAATATTTGCTTCAAAGAGCGACAGGATACGGGCGAAGGACTGCCCGGTCGACAAATCGCAATGGGTACGCAACAGTTCCTGGGCGCGCTCGAAGAAGCCGCGGGCCACGTCATGCAAGGGTCGATCCGAGCTCATCACCGCCGATTCTCCTCCGATGGACTTGAACAGGCGCCAAGCAGACGACAGAACATGGGGGATGTTCGTCTCTGGAGCAATCAGGGAAGCCTTGCGTTCTGCGGCGAGGATCTTGTAGGCCTCGTGCTCCTCATCGATGACCACCGTAAATGCGACGCGGCGTTGACGAAACCGGTTCTTCTCATCCACCGCGAACAGCTTCTCCTTGATAAATGCGCGCTGCTCTTCATCGGGTAACAGGGTCGCGGCACTGACCACCACGTCTTTATCTACTTGGCTACCGCCAATGAGTTCGTAGAAGTCGGCTGTACCTGCTGCATAGTTCCCGCTGCGGCCTAGTATCAGCGTCGCCATTTCGGTATCGAATTTCTTGGTGGTAGCAAGCAAGATGCAGGGCTGGTGGAGAGCGACTTCGAGGGGGAAACTCCGGCTGATGATCTCCAATCGCAACCCATCGAACTTTCCGGCACGGCCTACAATTTCTGGAATCGATAGCGGTTTGCCATTGCAGTTGACGACAGCCACGCCAAGCTCCTTTAGGAGCGCCAGGAGTCGGCCATTGAGCGAGCTGAGGTGTACGCGGTGCAACTCACGCTCGGCGCCGTCGCCATGCGACTTCAAAAGCGACCTTGTATTATCGACCTGGTGGAGGATCACTTCGAGTTTTCCTACCAGTGGCCGAAGATCGGGCGCCTTTTTCCCCTCCACGCACCACCGAAAATATTTGTCGCGATTTTTCTCCTTGCTGACCCAGTCCACATAATCGGGATCGGTGAGGTCCTCGCGTGACAGAATGGGGAGGAAGGGGATTTGTAGGCGAATGGCCTCTTCGACGAACTTCCGGTCGATGTCGATTTGAGCCTTTTGCGGCGTGATGAATAGAAGGTTCCGATGCCCAACGCCATTTTCCATCCGGCTGACGGTTTTCAAGTACTGGTCAAAGACCGCATAAGTCTTGCCGTAACCGGTACCATCGGTCGAGCGGATCACAGCCGGGAGAGGGTGGTTGGTCGCGGCGTAGAAGCTGCCAGCCAGTGCGCGCTGCGCGGCGATCTGCTGGCGGATTTCAACAGGCGCGTGGCGTTTGGAAAGCCATTCGTGCAAGGGGTTGGCGTCCACGCTGAACCTTTCGTCCAAGCGCCACCTGCCACCAGGTCCCTGGTGGATGATTTTCTCATCGCGTAGGATCTTGCGCACGTTGCGTGGCGAGCGCGCAAACTGCCTTGATAGGGCATTGCAGAGCCCATGTACGTCCCTACAGTCCCGGCCGAGGAGGCTTGGGATGTTGTGGATGATGTGCTCCAGCTCCAAGGGGCTTGCAGCGGGATAAATTGGCCCAATCCTGAAGTTGTCGGACGCGATGTCGGTTTTGGGCCGAAAAAAGACGCCCGTCTGGCGGCTCGCCTGATTCCTCCCAAGGATCTTCATATCGGCCAGTTGGTGCAAGATCGCGAGGGGCGTGTAGTCCAGTTCGGCGAACGCACCGTGGATGGCCAGGATGACCTCTGAATCGTGGGTGAGTTCAAAGCCAGCGCTATGCAATTGTTTTTCGTGGGCACATGCGAGGTCGAACAGCCTTTCTCTCTTATCTACATCCCACTTTTGCTTCCTTGTCAAATCCGATCCCTTCGTCTTGTTGTCACAGGCACGCTGCCACACATCCATGGGAAGGTAGCGTAAATCCCACCCCACTTTCGTTTGCGCTCCTCGCGCCATTCGCAATCGCCGTTCAGGCCGGGAGTTCTATCCGATCCGCCTCTACGATCCCTGACCGAGGCGCGACGCGTTAGGTGCGAAGCTGAACCTGCTGGCGCAGTCGCAGCGCCTGGAGTGTTCGAAACCGCTGCCGAACATTGTTGTGTGAATGGGGCGTAGATAGCTTTACTGTCAAGTTCGACGACGTGAACGTTTTAGCGTTCGGCACCGCGATCACTCATCCTGCAGTTTGGCTAATCCGCACTCGCACCTCGCACACCCTTTACGAGGGTTCGCCTTTGATCGCGTCTTCAATTAGCCTCTGCAGGTCGGGCGCCAAGGTGAATCCGGCCGGAATGTACCATGCATTCAGAAGCGCCTCATCTTTTCCTGCCGCTGTGACGACAGTTTTTAGAGCTGCGAGGAGCTTTTTACCTTTAACAGTAGAAGGGGATTTGCCGCCTGCTGCGCCCCACATCGCTTCCGCGTCTGGCGATCCGCCGTTCGGCCAAATAGTCCGTACAATATTCCTCCGTTTTTCCAGAAAAGTGTCATGCGCTTTGCCCACCTTTTCGGCTGCTTGCTGTCGCCATTGCTCTGCGACGTGGAGCTCTACACCGTAAAGAGCGCATAAGTAATCGGCCTGACAGAAGAATGCCTCGATATCGGATCCGGTGGTAACCCACGGGTAGACTCCCGGTGTCTTAAATCCTTTCACCCAGCGCGATGCTTCGTCTGTTGTCATGAAATCGCCATCGCGATGTATTAAGGCTCGACTATTTAGCTTGCCGTCCAGCAAGAGGCCCTCAAGAAACTTATCCTTGGGCAGATTCTCAATCCCAAAACACCTGCAAATTGCGAGTTGCCGAGCAAGGTCCGGCCATTGGCGCAAGAGCGCGCGAAGCGGTTTATCGTCTTCATCTTCGACAAAGAATAGGACTGCTTTATCAAGCCCTCCCCACCCAAGCAATCTGCGGATAATTTCATCATCCTCTGACTCCACAGCACCGCTCTTCATCCAAACCAGCTTTGCAGACGGACTAGCAGCACGAACAATATTTGGACTATGAGTGGTAAGAATTACTTGAGTACCATACTCGGGTGCTGCGCGCTCAAGCGCCTCGATAAGTCGTTCCTGTTTGTTGGGGTGCAGATGAGCGTCAGGCTCATCGATAAGCATCAGCTTGGGTTCAAAGAGAATAAGGTACGCAAAAATTTGGATTACCTGAAGTACCCCAGTCGCAGCCGTCTCGAGTGGTCGACTGGAATCAGTTATATCGGCGGTCTGAATTGTGGCTGAGATATGGTAATCCTCGCGCGGATCGAATTCGACACCGACGCAGACGCCCGGATGTACTTCTTGGACCAGCGTGTTGAGCTTCTTCAGGCGATCAATACCTAGCTGTTGGTCCTCCTCATCCTGTCTTCGGCTGTGCAAGTTAAACAAAATATTCCGTAAAACGCCACCTGCATCTCCGCTGGCTGCTTGCCTGCGGAGCGTCGGCTGAGCAAGAATAGACTCCTTTTCGGACAAGCCAGCAAGCCCCGGTATGTAAGCAGTGATGAATTGGAACCTTTGTTTGTACGGGGTTACAGCATTGCCACCGTCCATGTAGGCCGTAACACCACCGCGATTTCTAGCCGCCCGAATGCGGACGGTTGCCTGAGTCGATTCCTCTCCGACATGTTTGTGTGCAAAGACGACTTCTACTGAGACAGAGCTGGAATCTGACTTAAGTTCACCATTATGCAGCGTTGTCAGCGGTTCACTTGATGGTACGTAGTCAAGGCGCTCAAAAGATATCATTTCTTTGGTATTTTTCGGCAATACATAGCTGGCAGCACGCGCAGCCCAATGTATCGCCTGGAGCACTGACGACTTCCCGCAACCATTAGGTCCAACGAGAATAGTGACGCTATCCAGCGGAATGGTTACTTCCGTGACCGCTTTGAATTTTCTGACGGTTATAGATTCGAGCGCACTCCATTTGCGGCCTCGAGCGGACCGGGTGTCGGTGACTTCTACAGGTGCAGGCCCGGCTGGATAACGCAATCCCGCCAGCTCAATGAATTCCTCGCTTTCGGGGGCTGTATGATCAACAGCGTTTTCCTGTACTACCTCATTGTCTTTTTCTTGTCGCATGTTGGAGGCCTGAAGGCTTGAAGTGAAAATCCTTGTTGAGAATAACCTCCAAAGTTCCCAAACGCAACTGCACAGCCAATTGTCTACACGGGTGCGTTTCTCAATGCTAGATGGCGCCGGCTCAAAGCAACCCAAGTGGGAACTTTCATCAAAATGTGCCTGATGGGTGCGGATGCTGTGGCGGTGTGCCAACTTTACGGATTCGGCAGGCTGATCATGGCCGATTGTGACAATGTGTGTTCTGCGAAAAAAACCGTAATCCCGGCCGCTCCTCATTCTAGTCTCTAGCGCAAGAGATTAGGTAACTTCCAAAATATCCCAACCTCCTTCCAGTAGCACCGTTTTACACGCTGCGGAGACTCGCTCCTGGTTGGCTGCTACGCACAGAAAACTGGTTGGCCGCGACATGCCGACATACATATTTCGAAACTGGCCAGACAGCAGCTTCTGGTTTTTTTGGGGTAGTTTAGCGGCGCCCGCCATAACTTCCAGCGCCTCCTTCAGATCAAAGCGCTGGCTATTGCCGCCATAGGATTCCAGCATCAAGGTGGCAAGGTGGGTTTCGCCTTTCATGGAGGCCGTGGTGCCAACAGGGATAGTGAGTCTCCGTCCATTGAATTCAACGTTGTAATGGGTGGAAACGAGCGCAGCAAGCTGAGCTGCGGCAGGCGCCTGAAATAGTGCTAACGCAGCGAAGCCAGAAAGGTCCATCGCCGCCCGCAACCACGGACGAAGCACCGGAAACAGCAGATGCGGCACCGCTTGCCTGACGTCCTCGCGACTATAATCCTCATTACTCAACGCAAGATCGCGCACCAGGCGCTTCAACTCATCCGTGGTGTAGCCGTCTTGCTGCAAAACGCGAATGAGCTGCGGCCCATCGCGTACGTTACTAATCGACGGCGATTGTGCTGCGCGTAGCACGAGCAAGATCGCACGCCGGATCTCGTTGGCTCTTTCCGCCATGGTAACGGGGATGATCGCGGCTGACAGCGCAGGTTTGTCACTAAGGAGTTCCCAAAAGCGCTCTGGCCGGTTACTAGCGGCGGGAAGTGGTGCGTTCAATGCTGGCCAATAGTCAAGTAAATGCCTGCCCGGCGTCACCTTGCCATCGCCCTTCTTCCGTGTACATAGCGCCTTGACGTCAGCATTTTTGAGGCTTGCGTCGTCGAACCGTTGCAGCACCTGCTGGCCGAAAAAGGGAATAACTTGCTGAATCAGGTCTGTCGGATAGGTTAAAAGAAGGGGCCGGTGTACATCTTGGCTTTCACCGGTCACCGGAGTGCCAGTCAATTGCACGCCCGCTACCACTTTCGCAATGGCAGGTCCAAAGCGCTTACTGGTGCTGATCGGGAGCGCATTGTCGACAGGGAAGGTTAGGTTTGCCAGCCCTTCGTCCTGCGAGAGGATCCGCTGGTTGATATCACCGTATCGCTGGATGATGGATCGACCGTGGAAGAGGGTGTTCAGCAACCGCTCCTGATGAACAGAGGTGTCCTGCATTTCGTCAATGAAGAGCAAAGGGAACCTGAGTGATAGCCGTTCTGCCGCCTGCGGATGGAGTCGTATCAGCCGCTCGGCATAGGCAAACATGTCGGCGTGGCGGAATATACCTTGTGCCGTCAATTCAGTCTTAATCTTGGTGAGCTGTGCGAAGGTCGGTGCAGTAGGCCTGGGCAAGTTACTCAACTCACTGGCGAGCTCCAGTTCTGGGCCGCGGTAGACGAGTCCCTTCACCTTGTCCTCCACACTGCTGTCCTGCGCCATCCAAAATCCTAATTTGGATGCTGGGTGCACCTTCTTCAGCGCACGCTTTTCAAACGCCTCGTCATCGATCACATCCACAATTATGCCCTCGCTGCGCAAGAAGGGCAGCGCGAGGTACTGGTTCACAAATGCGTGGATGGTACCGATGAAATGGGGATAGGCCAAAAGCCTTGCGCCCTCCGCGCTGTTCGCGAGGCGCTTGCGAATCTCGTCGCGCGCGACATTGGTATGGCTGAGCACACAGATTCCACGGCGCGCATGCGGCCATTTTCGTGCCAGCAACAGCAGCTTTGCTGCCAGAAGTGTCGTCTTTCCGCTGCCAGGTGCAGCATTGACGTCCCTGTTGCCACCTTCCAGCAGCACCGCTTGTCTTTCCGCATCGTCGAAATTGAGGTCCGCCGCGAGCGCACCCAACGCAGCCAGATCCTCCTGGGTCAATACAGGAATTGTCATGGCGCTGCCCTCGGCGTGATGTGATTGTATGCACGCTGTAAATACGGAGGTAAGGCATCGAATAGAGCATCACCAGTGCCATATGCATGGGTTGCGAGCAAATACGCAGCGTATTGCGCGGCTACCGCCTTCGATGCACTCTTTGTCGAAAGTGGCTCGTAGATCAGCGCGGCGAGTTTCTCGGGCGGGTGTGCCTGTTGACGGAGTTGTTCCCACTCACCACCGGCTGTAGCCAATGCTTCAAGCTCGGCAGCCTCGTCGAGCAGCTCCCCCTTGGCATGCGCAGCAACAGCCAATTGGATCGCGGTGAACATCAATTGGGCGCAGCCGTAGCGCGCCAAGTCGTATTCAAGCGTCCAATGATCAGAAACGCAGACGATGGTTGACCCGCCTTGCGCCCGGTCCACTTTTGCTTTGACGAGCACCCCAATCTCTTCGGGGGTATAGTCAGACTCGAAGCGCTTGCGCTTTCCTTTTTCAACGTAATCGACAATGTCGGGAACGACGTCGCGATCCGTAATACAAACTACTGGCACCGGCATATGTACGGCATCATCGCTACGCTGCATGATGCGCGCGTAGTGATAGAGGCCAACATTACCAACATTGACCACCGAGACGCCATGGTCCGCAAATGATCTGCCGCAAGCCTCGGCAATTGCTGGCAGCAGCAATGCTTCCGCCGGCCCTTCGACAATGGCAACGCTGCGAGCAAAGAATAAATTCGATTTGGTCGCATCGATGAATCGTCGCAGGAAGTCGTAGTCAGTTTTGCGCAGCTTAGTCTGGCCATGCGCAAGGCTGAAAAGCCGTCCCTTATTGACCAACGTCATGTGCGCTATGTCGGCGCTGGCAGCAAGGGAAGGGCTGTGCGTAGTCATGACTACCTGCACACGACGCTTGCCCTCGGCCGGCTTGTTCGCCTTGTTTTGGAGCATCAGTTGTACGCGTTCCTGTAGCTGTGGATGCAGGTGCGCTTCCGGTTCCTCAATCAACAATAGAGCAAGTTCATCGCCCTCACTCAACAACACGAGCTCCGATGCCATGAATAGGGCGTTGTTGTACCCCAAACCTCGCACACAACGTTCAGTCGGCGCGATACCGGCACTCGGTTCAAGGCTCAGCTCAAATTTCTCCAGTATCGCCTGCAAGGATAGGTCAGGCGCTATGCGAATACGGGACGCCAGCTTATCTCCAGCAAAGGCGAACGCTTTCAAGTACTGTTGATTAATGTCGCTCTCAACGCCCCCAATGACCTGATGATTGCCAAGATGATGCTGGGCAAATGCCATCATTCCGACCAAGTTGCCTGGCACGACCTGCGCATTATTGGGGTCGAAATCATTTTTTTCTTGGCCGGCGATGGATTTGTGGGCGCCCAGAATTTGCGACAGCCTGGATAGGCGGCCCGGACTAAGTTCGGCCTCCGCATCTCGCAACGGACGTAAGTACGTTGCGCGCACCAACTCCCGTACAGCGCTGCCAATCTCCAAGCCTGTACCGTTGGGGCCGGCGCGGGTAACCACTTCAACCCGCGCTCGCCGTCCACCCTGCGCAGGTACTCTGCGCGCGGAAAGATGTAGCACCAACGAACGCGAGCCGTCAGCGTTATAAGTGAGCCATTCCAGAACTGCCGCCTCTTGCTCAGCATTGAGTTCGGCCAACGTCGCCTCGATGAATAACGAGTCTGCACGGACCGCTCCAGCGATATGAAAATCTGTTTCCTGCAACCGTATGTAGTCAAAACTCGTTGTCCACAGAATTTGCTGGATTGCGTCAACGACTGCTGACTTTCCGGCGTCATTCTCACCGACCAGGATATTGAGGGCAGGCGACAACTCCCATTTAAGTTCCGGCGCAGCAGGTTCGCAGCCAAAGACCCGAAAATTTTGTGCGCGTATATGGTTTAAGTACAAGCATGCCTCCGCAGGCCTGGCTTCTATCCGATGACAGGCTGAAATAGTAAAATTGCATTTCATTATGACAAAATTCTTGCTGGAATGCTCGTATTTTTAGCGAGCGACATGATCGAAAGAGGGGCTGCGGATTCCGGAAAAGGGGGCAAAGTCACCGCACGGCACACCACAGTGACGCCCGCACACGTGCGTCGCACCTTACCTCAGCACGTATTAAAGAAAGTAATGTGCTCAATGGAAAAATTAGGTTATCAAAAAAGATTGCTCAAAAAAACCTTGTATATCCATACAGCGCCACCTATAGTGATTTTAGTGAGGAGCTCACTAGATGTAGTTTTTAATTGGCAATCAAACCAAGAGGTGCACCATGGCAGGAAAATCCACCGGCGGTAAAGTCGCCTCGACCGCAGGCCGCACGCTGGGAAACCCGGCCGCGTCCTCGCTTCAACGCAGCCTGGCCGGTAGCGCCTTGGCGCAATCGGGAACGAGCAAAGTCACCAGTAAGCTGATAGAAACCAAAGCCTCGGCGGCGTTGAAAAATCCCAACTCCAGCACCACCACCAAGCAGTTGGCCGGCTCGGTGACCTCGCAGTCGCGCAAGACGCCGTAATTCATTGGGGACCTACTCACCCGTCATTGAGCAAAATCAAACGATGCTACTTACTTGTGTTTATGGTGCCGGCTGGTATCATTAGCACTCAACCATTGAGAGTGCTGCTGACCAAACCAGTCGTACCATTTACTAAGGTGTCGCATGGCCGCTAACCCCTCGTATCTCAGCAAGTCCTACTCGGCTAACGCCGAGTCCTTCTTTGTCCGCTTGGTGGAAGATATCGGGCGTAGCCTGGAACCATCCGATAGTCAGCTTGCCACACTGGAGCGCTCTTACCGCAGCACCAGCGAATTCCTGGTTGATTGCCCGGAACTGAAAGGGCACCTGGAGGAAATCCATCCGCAAGGGTCAAGGCAGTTGGGAACGCTGACACGCCCGTTGCGCCGCAAGGATGGGTTCGACATCGACCTCGTGGCACGGATGAACCGCTCCGCATGGGCAGTCTATTCCGGTGCCGCCGGCGCCAACACGCTGATGAACAAACTGCACTCGGCCCTCACGCGCTACGCGGACCAGCATGGCCTGCGGCTGCACCGCTGGGCACGTTGTGCAACGTTGGAGTACGCGGACGGCATGTGCGCCGATATCGCGCCGATCATCGAGTTCCCTCATCTGGCGGCGCTCCATGGCGAATACCACGGCATGATTCCCGACCGCGAACTGCGCAGTTTCCACCCGACGAACCCGAAGGGGTTTGGCAAGATGTTCAGCGATATCGCGGCCATAGAACCGAGCTTCCGCAGGATCGTCATGGATAGTCTTTCTGCCGAGGACTTCCGCAAGGCGGACATCACTCCGCTGCCAGGCACGGAAGTGTTTGGTCGTCTGTTATGCCGCCTGATCCAGATGATGAAGCTGCACCGCGACGCGCTGTTCGGCGAAGAGTCGGTGCAGCATCTGCGTCCCAGTTCGATCCTGATTACGTCGTTGGCCGCCGGCAGCTACAAGCAGCGCGCTCAGATTCCACACTTTGACCAGTTGGACCTGCTGCTCGATATCATCCGCACCATGCCGTCCTTGATCACCACGCGGTCCACCGGCTACGGCGACGTTGAGTGGATCGTGGACAATCCGACGGCGCCGGGCGACAACCTGGCAAGCTCGGTGGATAGCCCACAGAAGCGACAAGCGTTCAGCCAGTGGCATAATAAACTGCTGGAAGACGTGCTGGCGGTCGTAGACACGGTTGAGCGCCGGGCTGGACTCGATCAGGTGGCTACCCAGGTTTCATCGGCTTTTGGCGAGAAGGCTGGTGCGGCGCTGCGCCAGGCGCAATTGACCCGGCAAGCCCAGCAACGCAGCGTCGGCTCAACCGCCAGCATCACAGGGGGCGGCATTGCGATACCCATGACGGCGCGCGGTCACACTTTCTTCGGTCAATAGTATGTGGCCGGGTATCAAGCGCCCGCCCGATCTTGCCGCGCGCCTGCTAGATCTGTCGCAGTTAAAACTGCCCGGCGCGTCCCATGCGTTTCGTTCCGGAAAAGAGTTGGTCTACCGCATGGAGTTGTCGCCGTCAGCGGCGTCACGACTTTATCGGTGCGAATTGCATATCCCTGCAGGCTTGGTGCTTCCCGAAATGATCGTGAAGGGACCGGATTTGCACGTACTCGCCGGAGGCAGAAAATTGCCGCATGTGTATCCGTACGACGGACCTGGCGTGCACCTCTGCCTTTGGCGGCCGCGCTATAAGGAATGGGATTGGAATAAAAAACTGTCCGAGACATATGTCCCCTGGACCGTGGAATGGCTATTTTATTTCGAGTACTGGCTCGACACCGGCATCTGGGCTGGCGGCGGCGAACACCCGACGTCCCGCCGGCGTAGTTATTGCAATTCATTAACCAAGGGAGCAAGAAGATGCCGCCGAATTCGCCCGTCGACCCCATCCGAACCAACTATTTCGACATTATTGAAGACGTAGATAAATGGGCAAATTGGCTCTTCCTGTTGGGCGCATTTCTTTCGATCGCCAGCACATTCATTCCTGAAGCGCGGTATCCCATGGCATTTACCTGGGTTCAGATCAGCTTCTTGATGACGGTGCTCGGGATATTTGTGATCGACCTTACCGTCAAATTGTACCTGTCCCCGCGCGCGGCCGACGCCAGGGTACAGGATTTCCTGTCACATGCGTATGGTCAAAACCTGTCAATTACGCGTACCCAAGGATACTACAATAATAGTGCTCAACTAGGGATGCACAAGATTGCCGCACAGACCTTCGAGAACGCTTTGTTTACCAAGGAAATCAGCAGCCAGATGTTCAAGCTCCAGATCCCATTGGTAGCGGTCTATCTTGCCATCTTTGCCATTGGTTTGGCCTGCAGAGAGACTCCAATCACGTTATGGTGCGCGGCCGCTCAGGTGCTATTCGGAGAGCAAATCGTGGTGCGATTCGCGCGCCTATGGTGGTTGCAAAGTCGCGCCGAGCGGATATTTGGGGAATTGCAGCAACTATACTTCACCCCGCCGAACGGCGCGGCATTCGATACCATCGCAATGGATGCTTACACGCGATATGAGAATTCTAAAAGTACGGCAGGCATTACCTTGTCTTCTAGAATTTACGGGAAACTCAATCCGCAGTTGACCGTTGAGTGGGATCGGCTGCGCGGTATTTATGGGATACCGTAACTTGACCGATAATGGCCGCGTCGGATATATCCGACGCGGCCGTCGCCTCGATAGGCCGCGACGCTAGTCACCAAGATGGGATAGCCCCGCGCACATACCGTCAGCGGTCCTCGTAATACTGGACCGTAGATTAACCACGGAGAGGTCGCCATATGGACCAAACGCAATTTTTAGCGGAGTTTGAGCGCATCAGCCAAGCGTTGTACCGAAAAATTGACGAGAACCCACGCGCGGCGATCACTTCCGCCCGCGCTTTGTTGGCTACATCGGACGTTCTCGATGAGAAAAATCGACAAGTGATCGCCAGCCTTATTCTGACCGATGCCGGATCCGAAAGCGGAGATTCCGATGCGGTGCATGAGGCGGTAGGCTTGCTTGAGCATTTACACAGCCAAATTGCCGACGACCCTTACATTACTTATAACTTGGCGAACGCACTTATCACTCGTGCCAATCTCACCGTCTTGCCTGCTATAACAGATTGGTGTGTCGTCACCAGCGTGGATCGCATCCGTGCCAAAGAGCTCTTCCAGTTAGCCGCCCAGCATCCGGCCAGCGATAACCAATTGCGCTCCCGCGCCTGGAATAATTTAGGTAATGCGCTTGTAAAAAATTGGAGGTTAATTGAGGCTTACGATTGTTATGCACGGGCGATTGAACAAGATCCCCAGAACGGCGTGGCCCTCAGCTACGCTGCTCAATCATTAACGCAGCTCGTGCAAAATGGTCTGGCAGTGGAAGCGGACGTCGCCCCGGTCATTGCGAATTTCGTTCGAAGAGCGAATGCCTGTGCAGACACCATTGACAATATCGCTGGCGGAGCTGCGGGGGCGAAGATTCGTGGATTTTTAGATAGCAGCACGCATGCCGGCGAGATGCCGGACCTATCCGAGGCGACAGCGTATCAACAGTTCGTCGCTGCCCACCGGCTGGCGCTGACGCCTACCATCGAGGGATTGGATCTCCAGCTGAGCCGCTGGGACTCCTTGCGTCTTGGAGCGGTCATGGTACGAGGTCGCCAGCTTGGGGTTCCGCCGATATTTGCGATGTTTAACGTGCTCAAGTCTGATTTTCTCGCTGCCCGGTTTGCAGCGTATTTAGCACTGAAAAAGGAATGCCCCGAAAGCGGGCAATATCACGACACACTCGACCATGCACGTTATAGCACCTCGGTAAGCATGTTGGGACTAGCCCAAAAATCTTGCTTCGATCTGCTGGACAAAACCGCCGTGGCAACAAGCGCATATCTCGGCTTATCTGGTAAGTCGAATGGAATTTACTTCAGTAGTCTTTGGTTTTTGCCATCAAAAGATGCATCCGCAGGCGCCCAACGCGAATTTAAAAGTGAAATATGCTCACATATCTTGGATGGAGACTTTCCCCTAATTGCTCTGGCGGAAGTTGCGCGCGACCTAGGCGGCTACCTCAAGTCGAAGAGGGCTATACGTCACGCCGCGACGCATCGATTCACCGTCCTGCATGACATTGGCTGCGATCCCGATGTACATAGCGAACATATTGAGCATTTTGCGCAGGCCGATTTCGAAAGGCATCTTATTGAATCACTCCAGATGGTCAGGGCAGTACTTTTCTACTTTGTGAATCTGGTCGCAGTTCATGAACGTGGGAAAGACCGAAAGGGCGTCGTCAAGGTCATTGAGATACCAGACCACGATATCATCCGCGGGGAATGGTAATTGGGAATAATCCGGGTTCTAATGGGATCGTCAGACATGGCAGTTTTGTTGATCTCACTGTCCGCGAAATGGCAGGCCTGGACTTCAGCATTGCCAAGGCAAAAGGGCGCTCGAAGGGCACTGGCGCCGCTTTGGTCGAGATTGGCCACCCCGCATCTACCATAAAAAAATGGGTTCAATTGCTGGAAGCCATTCCGAAAATCAAGGAGACTACGCCAGCAGGCCGCGCGTTTGGACTGCGTCTTGCACCTGCAAAGCATTGTTTTGGCGCGCTGGCGTTCTTGGCTGAATATGATGGAATGGCTTTATTGGATGATCGGCGCGACATCTAGTCGTAACTTTTCTGCCCATTTCAAAGTCACCCCACGATGATGTCGCAAAACACCCCGGAATGATGTCGGCATACTAGGAGTTGTACCAGCATGAACATCTCCAACTTAGGTCGTGGTTTGACATAATATAGATTATGCGAAGTCTCGAGAATCCGCTGGACTTGGCGTTTTTGGCGTTCCCCGGTCCAAACAAGCGTCTTCCCGGGGAACGTCATCTTTCCAGATATGGCCTACATCGACTTATCTGGAGGCTGCAACCTTGGCGCGTGCCGCATGCAGCTTCTTGTAGCTATCGATCAGGCGCTCGTGCCTGTCGAGGCCTTCCAGCTTCATGCTGGTTGGCGTCAGGCCGAAGAAACGCACGCTGCCGTCTAGCGAACCCAGCACCGCGTCCATCCGCTCGTTGCCGAACATGCGGCGGAAATTGACGACGTAGTCATCCAGCTCCAGATCGTCATCCAGCTGCACTTCCAGCACCGCATTCAGGGCCTGATAAAACAGTCCGCGCTCCAAGGTGTTGTCGTTGTACTGCAGGAAGGCTTCGACCAGCTCCTTGGCTTCCTCGAACTGCTTCAAGGCGAGCTGGATCAGCAGCCGCAGTTCCAGCGTGGTCAGCTGGCCCCAAGGCGTATTCTCGTCGAACTCGATGCCGATCAAGGTGGCAATATCGCCGTAATCGTCCAGTTCGCTATTTTCCAGGCGGTCAAGCAGCGCTTCGAGACTTGCGCTATCCAGGCGGTGCAAGTTCAGGATGTCCGAGCGGAACGACAGAGCCTTGTTGGTATTGTCCCAGATCAGGTCTTCGACTGGATAAATCTCGGAGTAACCAGGCACCAGAATCCGGCATGCGGCCGCGCCCAGCGTCTCGTAGGCAGCCACATACACCTCTTTGCCCATGTTTTCGAGAATGCCGAACAAGGTGGCGGCTTCCTCGGCGTTCGAGTTTTCGCCCTGACCGGAGAAATCCCATTCGACGAAGTCGTAGTCGGCTTTGGCGCTGAAGAAGCGCCAGGATACGATGCCGCTGGAATCGATGAAGTGTTCAACGAAATTGTATGGCTCAGTGACCGCATTGCTGGCAAACGTCGGCCGAGGCAAGTCGTTCAGGCCTTCAAAACTGCGCCCTTGCAGCAGCTCCGTCAGGCTGCGCTCAAGCGCCACTTCCAGGCTGGGATGCGCGCCAAACGACGCAAACACGCCGCCCGTGCGCGGATTCATCAGCGTAACGCACATGACGGGATATTGCCCGCCCAGCGACGCGTCTTTCACCAGGACCGGGAAACCTTGCTCTTCCAGGCCGTGTATACCGGCCAGGATGCCGGGATATTTCGCCAGAACCTCCAACGGCACATCCGGCAAGGCGATTTCGCCTTCCAGGATTTCGCGCTTCACAGCGCGCTCGAAGATTTCCGATAAGCATTGCACTTGCGCTTCGGCCAGCGTATTGCCGGCACTCATGCCATTGCTGACGAACAGGTTCTCAACCAGGTTCGATGGGAAATACACGGTTTCGCCGTCCGACTGGCGCACGAACGGCAAGGAGCAGATACCGCGCTCGACGTTGCCGGAATTGGTGTCGTACAGGTGCGTCCCGAGCAATTCGTCGTCCGGGTTGTAAATCTCGAGGCAGTATTCGTCCAGGATTTCGGCCGGCAGTGCGCCTTTGCGGCCGGGTTTGAACCAGCGTTCGTCCGGGAAATGGACAAAGTCGGCGCTGGCGATGTCTTCGCCCCAGAACGTGCCGGCATAGAAGTGATTGAAATTCAGGCGTTCGATAAATTCGCCCAACGCCGAGGCCAGCGCACTTTCTTTGGTCGCGCCCTTGCCATTGGTAAAGCACATCGGCGAATGCGCATCGCGGATATGCAGCGACCAGACATTGGGCACGATATTGCGCCAAGACGCGATTTCAATCTTCATGCCCAACCCGGCCAGCACGGCCGACATATTGGCGATGGTTTGCTCCAGTGGCAAATCCTTGCCCAGGATGAAGGTGCTGGCGTCGGTTGCCGGCTTCAGCGTCAGCAGCGCCTGCGCGTCGGCATCCAGGTTGTCCACTTCTTCGATAACGAACTCCGGACCGGCCTGCACTACCTTTTTCACGGTGCAGCGGTCGATGGAACGCAGGATGCCCTGGCGGTCCTTGGCGGAAATATCGGCCGGTAATTCAACCTGGATCTTGAAGATCTGCTGGTAGCGGTTTTCCGGGTCAACAATATTATTCTGCGACAAGCGGATATTTTCGGTCGGAATATTGCGCGTGTCGCAATACAGCTTCACAAAATAAGCGGCGCACAAGGCCGACGAGGCGAGAAAGTAGTCGAACGGGCCAGGCGCGGAGCCGTCGCCCTTGTAGCGGATGGGCTGGTCGGCGACCACTGTGAAGTCATCGAACTTTGCTTCGAGGCGAAGCTTGTCGAGGAAGTTGACCTTAATTTCCATGGGGAATTCCAAATTCGTACAAATTGATCTGGCCGCCATTATCCGTTGTTTCGGGCGCATGGCAAAGGACGCGTCCTGCTGAATGTTGAGAATGTGAAATTAAACGTGTCGAAAATCTTTACAGTAAAACAATCATGACACAAGTCAGTTGTTTAAAAACAAAGACTTATAAAAATGGCATGATCCTTGCTGTAAGGGCTGCACCTCCAACTTTTCAGAATGAACCTACCGAATGAAGATTCTTCCTAAACTGATCGCCAGCGTCGTGTTCGCTGCCACCAGCCTGGCTGCCAACGCCACCGTAACCACCGTTTCGCAGAACGCCCTGAAAGCGTCGGCCGGCTACTACACCGACGTGATCGGCGGCGGCATCGGCGACATCGTCGTGACCACCGGCGGCGGCAACGCCGCGAACGTCGGCCAGACTGATGGCCGCAACGACGACGGCTATACCGGCGCCATCGACCTGGGCTTCAATGTCAACCTGTTCGGCAATTCCTACAGCTCGCTGTATATCAACAACAACGGCAACGTGACCTTCGGCGGCGGCCTGTCGGCCTACAACCCCATGGGTCCGACTGAAACCAGCCTGCCGATCGTCGCGCCGTTCTTCGGTGACGTGGACACGCGCCACATCAACAGCGGCGTAGTGCATGTGCGTACCGACGTGGCCAACCAGATCATCATCACCTGGGACAACGTTGGCTACTTCGCTGAACACGGCGACCTGCTGAACAGCTTCCAGCTGATCCTGCGCGGCACCGATTACCTGGTACCGGTGGGTGAAGGCACGATCGGTTTCTATTACGGCCGCATGGGCTGGGAAATCGCCGACACGCATAACAACCAGGCGGTGGTCGGCTTTGGCGATGGCCAGAACAACGGCGTCATTCTGGAAGGCTCCGGCGCGGCCGGTATCGCCGGCACGCTGTCGAACCATCACGTGTGGTTCAACGAACGCCTGGAACCAACCACCGTGCCTGAGCCAGGCTCGATCGCCTTGCTGGCACTGGGCCTGGGCGCCCTGGCGTTCGCGCGCCGCCGCAGCGTCAAGTAATCCTCAAGCAATCAGGCAGTTCCCTGGCCGTTCACCGACGCCATGATTTCGTCATGGCGCTGGTTGTCGGTCTTGTGCAGGTAGGCGGCCGTGGTGGCAATGCTGGCATGGCCCGCCGTATCCTGCAGTGTCTTCAGTTGCACGCCGTTGTTGGCGTGGTTGGTCAGCATACTGTGGCGCAGCCAATGCGCCGATGCCTGGCGCAGCGTGGCCGCCATATCGGCGTCGCCTTGGGCTGCAGCCTCGCCGGCCGCCGCAGCAAACACGGCTTTCAGTGCATTCGATGCCGCTTCGTCCGTCAGGCGCGCCGGCTCCCGGCTGCGGCTCGAGAGCACCAGTGGCGTGCGGTCGGCACGGCCGGTTTGCGGCAGCAGGCCGTAAGCCTGGCGGTAGGCGCGGTAGGCGTCCAGCAGCTCCGGCGGCACCGGCACGCGGCGCGGTTTGTTGCCTTTCCCTAGCAAGTCCAGCCACCAGCGGCCGCCGCCCTCGGTGTACACGTCGCCCATGCTGGCGCTCACGATTTCGTTCAGGCGCGCGCCGGTGTGCGCGTAGGCCAGCAGCAGGAACAGGTCGCGCGCGCGGCGCCGCAATTCGGCGGGCAAGTCGGCGGCGCGGTTTGCCACGGCGGCCAGGGCCAGGTTGATGGCATCCTGGTTCAGATAGCGCGTAATGCGGCTCGCGCCACGGGTTTTCACGTGCTTGACCAAGGCGCCGGGGTCGCGTCGCAGGTAGCCGGTTTGCTCGGCGAACGCCAGCAATCCCTTTACCGCGATCATGGCCTGGCGCCGGCTCGGGTCCGATAATGGCCCGGTAAACGGCCTGTAGCGCGGGTCGGTGCGCGGCCACTTGGTGGTCGATATCCAGTCCGGCGGCGGTTCGCGCAGGAATTCCTTGTAGGCGTTCAGGTCGGCCACCTGCAACTGGCGCAGCGATTTGCCGGCTTCTTCCCGGCACCAGGTCAGGAAGCGAAACAGCTCTTTCTGCGTGTTGGCGCGGGATTTGGCGCTCAGTTCGCCATGGCCGATGAATTCACGCGCGATTTCGCTGTCGGTGCGGGCATCCGTCAGCGCGTCTTCGGGCATTTCCCGGTACGGGTTCAAGTCCGCCCGGCGGGCCTGCCCGGTCAGTGGCTCCAGGTCGATCAAGGTAAATTTACTGGTCATAAACACAGTATACCATACAGTATTCCATACAGTATTTTTACTCGACAATATAAACAGTAATCTCGAGTTCGATGCCATTTGCGATTTAGTGTCTATACTGAAACGATAGCGACCTTCCCCGGAGCCATCGATGAATCGCACCGCCGTGCCCCGCCTGTTCGCCGCCACCTCCGAGCCGCAAGTGCTGGGTTCCGCCGCGCATGTGATCACGCTGCGCTTCCTGCCGTCCGCCCACCATCCTCCGCCCAGCCGCTTGCCGACGCTGAGCCTGGTCGGCGCCTCCCCCGCTACCGACGGCGCTTACCAGGCAGTGTTCCTGAATTTCGAGGACATGGTCGATCAAGGCCTGCCGCCGGTGTTCGAGGTCTACCTTGGGGTGCCGCCCTGCACTGCGCCATGCGACGAGAGCTATGCAGGCGCCCTGCCTTTCTCTGCGCATGCGGCGCTGGATATCACAGAAGTGTTCACGCGCTTGCGCAGCAAGCCGGAATGGGACCAGAAGCATTTGCAGGTCCTGCTCAAGCCGCGTAACGCCATGCGGTCCACCGCTGCCCTGTCGATCGGCAGGGTCAGCCTGTACACGGAACACCGCACTCCTTAACTGGGCGAGGATTCTTCCATCAGCTCCCCTATCCAGTCGATGAAGGCGCGCACGGTCGGCGACAGGTGGCGGTTTTGCGGATACATCACGGAGACGGGAACGCGCGGCGCCTTGTACTGCGCCAGCAGCTGGACCAGCGCGCCTGACTGCACGTGCGGCCGCACCAGGTAGGCTGCGGTGCAGATCAGGCCCAGGCCCTGCAAGCCGGCCTGCACATAGGTGCTGGTGTCGTTGGAGGAAAGCCGGCTTTTCATGGGCACGCTGATGGTGGTGTTGCCATCGTTGAAAATCCAGTCCATCGCCCTGCCCGTGCGGCCCAGCAGATAGCCCACCGACACGTGGTGCTGCAAATCGTCCAGCGTCTGGGGCGCGCCGTACTTCTCTATATAAGACGGCGCGGCAGCCACCATCCAGCCGAAACTGGCGATCTGGCGCGCCACCAGGGAAGTGGAATCCTCCGGCTGGCCGGCGCGGATCACGCAGTCTATGCCCTCCTGCACCAGGTCCACCGGCCGGTCGCTCACGGTGACGGCCATCTGCACGTCCGGATAGCGGTCCAGGAACTGGCTCACTGAAGGGATGACAAAATTGCGGGCAAAGGACGGCGTCATATCCACCCGCAGCTTGCCGCGCGGCTGGCCGGAGTTGCCGGGAAAGCTGGCCTCCACCTCGTCCAGCTCGTCCAGCAGCCGGCGGCAATGGCCGTAGTAGATGGTGCCGTCGGGCGTGAGGCTGAGGCGGCGGGTGGTCCGCTGCAGCAGGCGCACGCCGATGTGCGCCTCCAGTTCCTTCACCGCGCGCGTGACCGTGGAAGGCGGCAGCGACATGCCCTCCGCCGCCTTGTTGAAGCTGTTGACCTCCACTACGCGCACAAACATCCGCATGGCGTCGAGGCGGTCCATATCAGGCTTTCTCGATCAGGATGGGCACTTCCTTGAAGGTCGGCGTGTTCGAACCGCGCGCCGTCAGATCCGGCGAGGACAACGGCGTCAGCTCGGGGAAATAGCCAAACACGTCGTCGCTCGGGATGGGATACTCAACCAGCCGGTAGCCTTTCACCACCCGCTCGACGCCGTCCAGCGAGGCGGCGCGCAGGTTGGCGGTGTCGCCGTCCTTGAAGCCGAGCCGCGCCAGCGTGGCCGGTCCGACGAACAGCACCTTGCGCGTATGGTGCACGCCGCGGTAGCGGTCCACTTCCCCCTTCGGATCGAAGTACACGGTGGTGTTGTACTGGCGGTGCGCACGCACGGTCGCCAGGCATACCACGCGTTCGCCGTGCATGGCCCGGGCGCGCTTCATGATGGTGTCCTGCGGCAGTGCGTGCGGCGCGAAGTTGGCCTTGCCGCTGTCGGTCTTCCACACCCGCAGCGCCGCAGTGTTCGGCAGATGGAAGCCGCGCTTGCGGCGGATGTTGGCGTTGTAGTGTTCAAACCCGGCCACGGCGCCGTGCGCCACGCGTTCGATCAAGTCACGCGTGGCGTCGTAGTCGCGGCCCATCAGGGCCCAATCTATCTGCAGCGCCGGCTTCGCCGCAGCCAGCGTGTGGCGCGCCAGTTCCGTCACGATGAACGGTTCCGAGCGCAGCTTGCCGCTGGCGGGCCGGTTGCGCCCGGTGGATGCGTGCACCATGCTGGCCGTGTCTTCCACGCTGACGAATTGCTGGCCGCCAGCCTGCCGGTCGAATTCCGTGCGGCCGAGGCATGGCAGCAGCAAGCCGAGCTCGCCGGGATACAAATGGGTGCGATTGAGCTTGGTGGCGATGTGTACGGTGAGCTTGCAGCGCGACAGCGCGTCCAG
This sequence comes from Massilia sp. NBRC 108631, assembly GCF_059704565.1. Taxonomy (NCBI): domain Bacteria; kingdom Pseudomonadati; phylum Pseudomonadota; class Betaproteobacteria; order Burkholderiales; family Oxalobacteraceae; genus Massilia; species Massilia sp. NBRC 108631. Next base: position 6,180 of record NZ_BAAKJE010000292.1, on the reverse strand, counting down.
CACACGCGGGCTGTCCGGCCCGGCCACCGCGAAATTGCCGCCCAGTCCCGTGAAGGCGTGCACCGAGCCGTCCAGCAAGCCATTGATGGTAGCCACCGCGTCCAGGCCAGGCGCGGTGGGCGGCGTAAAGCCGAACACGCGCTCCAGGCCCTGCAGCCACTCCGCGCGCGGGCGGTTGGTAATGCCTACGGTACGGTCGCCCTGCACATTGGAGTGGCCGCGCACCGGCATCAGCCCCGCGCCCGGCTTGCCCACGTTGCCGCGCAAGAGCATCAGGTTGCTCAGCATCTGGATGGTCTCGATGGCGTACTCGTGCTGCGTCAGGCCCATGCACCACGTGCTGATGGTGGCGTTGGACTGCGCGTAGATGCGGGCCACGTGCTCGATCTGTGCGCGCGCCAGGCCGCTGTCGCGTTCGATATCGTTCCAGCACTGGCCGAGCACCACCGCTTCCAGCGCTGCAAAGCCTTGCGTGTGTTCGGCGATAAAGGCCCGGTCCAGCAGACCTGCCGGCGCGCTGCTGGCGTCATCGGCTTCCAGCAGCGCCTTGATCATGCCGGTAATGGCCGCCATGTCCCCGCCCACGCGCACCTGGCAGTACTCGTCGGCGATCGGCGTACTGGCGCCGGTCAGCAGCTCGCCTGCCGCTTGCGGGTCGGTGAATTTCTGCAGGCCGCGCTCGAGCAGCGGATTGAAGACCACGATCTTGCAGCCGCGCAGCTTGGCGTGGCGCAGGTCGCCCAGCATGCGCGGGTGATTGGTGGCCGGGTTCTGGCCAAACACGAATATCGCTTCCGCGTGCTCGAAGTCTTCGCGCGTGACGGTGGATTTGCCAACGCCGATGGAGAGCCGCAGCGCGTCGCCGGACGCCTCGTGGCAGTAGTTGGACGAGTCGGGCAGATTGTTGGTGCCGAAGGCGCGCGCGAACAGCTGGTAGGGAAACGCCGCTTCATTGCTGCTGCGGCCGGACGCGTAGAACACTGCGCGGTTCGGGTTGTCCAGCGCGCGCAGCGCCTCGCCGGCCAGCGTGAAGGCCTGTTCCCATTCGATTTCGCGGTAGGTGTCGCTGGCGCGGTCGTACAGCATGGGCGCGGTCAGGCGGCCGATGGCTTCCAGCTGCCATTCCTCGCTGCGGCGCAATTCGGTGACGGTGTGCCTGGCGAAATGCGCCGGCGTGGCACGCTTGGGGGTGGCTTCGTGCGAAATCGCCCAGGCGCCCTGCTCGCAGAAATCCACTGCTTTGTCGGTCGGCGAATCCGGGTAGGCGCAGCCGGGGCAATCGATGCCTTGCGGCTGGTTCACGCTCGGCAGCGTTTGCAGGGCGGGAAAGGCGCCGTTGCCGCTCAGCGCGCTGGCCGTGCCGCGCAGGGAACCGAAACCGCCCGCAGGCTTGTCATAGGCTTGGATAGGAATGAATTTGTCGGACAAAACAGAAAACTCCAGTGACACAGCAAGCTGCGCACTTTACCACAGGGCCGTGCGCACACAAATGCCGCCACGGCCCGCTGCGATTACAGCGCCCTGCCCTTCGGTTTGCGGCGCCGCGCCGCGTAGCCAAGCACACCGAGGCCGGCCAGCATCATGCCGTAGGTTTCCGGTTCGGGCACGGGCGTGAGCAGCACGCCGCTGCACTCGCCGAACGAGTTGCAGGCCGAGCCAACGATCTGGCCGAGGTCATTGATGTCGGTGACGTCCTGAATCGTCAACCCTGAAGCCGGGTCGATGAGCGTGCTCAGGTTGTGCATCGCGCCGCCGCTGTACAGCCAGCCGCCGCCGCCCGATTGGCCAACCACCGCCTGCCCGTGTTCATTGACGGCGCGCGCGTAGCTGTTGGAACCCAGCCAGCCCAGGTCGGTCATCGCGCCGTTATGATAGAAGAAGGCGTTCTGCTGGCCGTTCGCATTGACCGAACTACCGACGATCTGGCCGACGTTGTTGATGCCATAGGCGGCGCTGTAGCCGCCGCCCAGCGTGCCCAGGTCAGTCATCTGCCCGTTCACATAGATGAAAGCGTGCTCGCTTCCGCCGCCGGCGGTCTGGCTCTTGCCGACGATGACGCCGGCGTCGTTTACCGACTCCGCAACGCTGTTCCTGCCGCCCAGCGTGCCAAGGTCGGTGAGTATGCCGTCCTTGTAATGGGTGGCATGGCGCGCCGCATCGGTGCTCCAGGTGTCGGCTTCCAGGCCGGAGTCGCCCACGATGGCGCCATTATTATTCAAGCCCAGCGCGCGTGTGGTGGCGTAGGGCTTCAGGCTGCCCAGCCGGGTCAGTTCGCCGTCCTGGTAGCGGTAGGCGTGGCCCCGGCTGACATCGAGCTCGCCGCGCACCATGGCGGCGGCGCCATGCTGGTTGATCTCGGTGAAGTATTCGCCTTGCACCCCGGTGGCCGGCAGCAGCGTGAAATTGCCGCTGGACCAAAGGAAGGCGCGCGTGCCCATGTCCGCGTAGGAGTAGTAGCCGCCCGCGACGACACCTGAATTGTTAATTGAGGTAGGCGAACCGCCGTCGCCTGGCAGTACCAGGCGGGTAATGGCGTACTGGATGTCGGCCTGGGCCAGCGCCGGCAGGGCCGCAGCCAGCGCCAGGAGCAGTGGCCGTAGCTTGTTGATTATTTGCATTATATTGTCCTTGAACGTCGTTGATCGGATGCGCGCGCGAGCGCCATCCTACCCGCATGCGCGGCGCGCACAGTTAACGTTAGGACTATATTTTTATTTTGTCATGATTGTGACATTGTGTGAGCCGCGCGCCTGCTGGCCCAGCTATACTTGCGCGCGGCCACCGCCGAACTTACTGCAGCGCTTCGGCCGGGCCGAAGAATTCATAGTAGGTTTGCGCTTCCGGCACGCCCAGCTCGCGCAAGTGCGATTTCATCGCTTTCATGAACGGCTTGGGGCCGAGGAAGTAGGCGTCCACGTCGCGCGAAGCGGGCAGCCAGTCGGCCAGGTGGCCTTTGCCGATATAGCCGGTGGCGTCGGCCTTGGCGCCGCCGTGGTCCTGTTCATAGACATAGTAGCGCGTCAGCTGCGGGTGCTGTGCGGCCAGCTGGTCGATATGGCTGCGGAACGCATGCACGCCGGCGTGGCGCGCAGCGTGGATAAAGTGCACCGGGCGCTCGGTGCGCAAGGCAGCGCTGAGCATGGCCAGGGTCGGGGTGATGCCTACACCGCCGCTGATCAACACCAGCGGTTTGTCGCTCTTGGCCAGTGTGAACGCGCCGGCCGGCGGGAACAGCGTGATGCTGTCGCCAACTTTCAGCTTGTCGTGCAGATGGTTCGACACCTTGCCGTCCGGCTCGCGCTTGACACTGATGCGGTAGGTGGCGCCGTTGCTCTCGGCCGACAGGGAATACTGGCGGCGCGCTTCTTCACCGTCCACCGTCACCAGCACGGTGATGTACTGGCCCGGCAGGAAGGCCACCACTTCGCCGCCGTCCGCCGGTGCGAACACGAAGGAGGTGATCTCGTCGCTCTCGATGATCTTGGCGGCCACCTTGAATTCGCGCGCGCCGCGCCAGCCGCCTTCGGCTTGCTCGTTGGCCTTGTAGATCTGCTCTTCCGCCCCGGCCAGTATGTCGGCCAGCTGGCCGTAGGCCGAGGCCCAGGCTTCAATCACCGCATCGGTTGCCACCTCGGCGCCCAGCACTTCGCGTATCGCGCCAAGCAGCGCGGCGCCCACCTTGGGATAGTGCTCGGGCAGGATTTGCAGTGCGGCGTGCTTGTTGATGATGGTGTTGACCAGCGGGCCCAGCTCCTCCAGGCGCTCGATGTTCGAGGCATACATCAGGATGGAGTTAGCCAGCGCGCGCTGCTGGGTGCCGCCATGCTGGTGGGCTTGGTTGAAGAAGGGTTTCACTTCCGGGAAATCATTGAACAGCTTCAGGTAAAAGTGGCGCGTCAGGGTTTCGCCGCCCTCTTTCAAGACAGGCACGGTGGCGGTGATGATGGCGCGGTGTTCCGGAGTCAGCATGATATTCAGCCTTTATCAGTAGGGGTATGGGTGTTGGGGTGTTGGTGTTCAGGCGGCCAGGCGGTCGGCTTCGAGCGCTTCCACGGCCGGGTAAAATTCGTGGTCCTCCTTCTTCATGCGTTCGTAGACCTTGCGCAGCACCGTGTTGGCATCGGCCCGAAATTTCTCGGGCGCGGCCTGCAGGTGGGCGGCGGAATTCCAGCTGGTTGCGAACGCCAGGTAGGCGGAAACGATGCCGTTCATCTCAAGCTGGTACAGATTGCTCATGCGCGCCAGCGCGGCGTGCCCGCTGCCGCGCAGCGCCGGGTACAGCAGCTTGTCTTCCACCGCCAGGTGCAGCTTGATGTTGCCGCTCATGGCGATGATGCGCGCGGCGATGCGCTCCGCGTTGGCTTCGATGCCGCCCTGTACCAGCTGGCGCAGTGCAGCGATGTCGGCGAGGATGTCCTCGTGCTGATGCTTGAATTTGTCGATGTTCATGGCGTTCGCTCCCTCTTCTACAATCAGTCTCGCTATCAATGTGGCTCAACTATAGCGGGTTTTTCTTAAACATGCAAACGATGTGCATGTTTAAGCATGTAGCAAGCGCGCCCGGGGCCGACCGGCAGGCTAGATGGCGGTGCGGCGGCGGGTGCTGTGCAGCCAGATGAACAAGGCGGTGGCTGCGGCGGCCCCGGCCAGCTGCGCCAGGATGTAAGCCGGCGCGTCAGCCAGGCGGATGCCGCCGCTGCCGAACACGCGCGCCAGCGTCATGGCGGGATTCATGAAAGCGGCCGAGGGGCTGAACCAGCATGCCGCCATCACGTAGCCGGCCACGGCGAACGGCGCCACCACCGGCCGGCTGCGCCCGCAGCCGATGAAGACGGCGAGCAGGCCGAACGTGGCGATAAATTCGCCCAACCATTGCGCGGCGCCGGTGCGCACCTGGGTGGAAGCGACCAGCCAGTTCAGGTCGAACATGGCGTGCGCGCACGCCGCGCCTATGAAGGCGCCGGCAGTCTGCGCGGCGATGTAGGGCAAGGCCTCCTCCAGCGCAAGGCCACCGCGCCACGCCTGGGACAGGGTCAGCACCGGGCTGAACAGGCCGCCCGAGACGGGGCCGAAAGCAAGGATCAGCACCGCCAGGCCGACGCTGGAAACAGCCGATGCCAGCATCAGGGCCAACGCCGCATCGCCGCCGGCCAGCCGCGCCGCCGCAAAGCCGGTGCTGCATGAAATAGCCAGCAATAAAGCCGTGCCCACGCACTCCGCCGCCAGGCGCTTCCCGATATCCTTCACCGCACTCCCCCATCAATCCGAACGACCCTTCACTGTAGGGGGCCGGCCGGCAATGTCGTGCGCTCCGGGCTTATATATGCTATACCGCCTGTGCTTTACCGTTGGTGCGCACTACGGCCAGCGCGGCGTCGAGCGCATCGTGCAGGGCGACGATGTCGATGGGTTTGGTGAGGTAGCGGAAGAAGCCGGCGTCCAGCGCAGCGTCGATATCGTTGCGCATGGCGTTGGCCGAGATGGCCAACACCGGCGTCGCTGTCATGGCAGGGTCGTTCCGCAGTTGGCGCTGGATTTCACGGCCGCTCATGCCGGGCAGGTTCATGTCCAGCAACACGATGTCGGGCCGGTGCCTGCGCGCCAGGTCCAGCCCCGTCAGCCCCTCGACGGCTGTCATGAAATCCAGGTCGTTGCGGAAACCCAGCACTTCCTGCACCAGCCGCAGGTTGGTGGGATTGTCCTCGACGTAAAGCAGCAGGGGCCGGCGGCTGCGCGCCGGCGCCGGAGCCTCCTCCGGTAGCGCCGCCGCGGCGGCGATGGCGGCGCGGGCAGTTTCCGGCGCGGCCGTCAACGGCAGCTCGATCCAGAACACGCTGCCGGTACCGAAGGTGCTGCTCACGCCGATGGTGCCGCCCATCAGTTCCACCAGGCGCTTGGTCACCACCAGGCCGATGCCGCTGCCCTCCTCGCTGCCGCCTTCCTGGCCCAGACGGTTGAACGGCTGGAACAGCGCGTCGACCTGGTCGGGCCTGAGGCCGGGACCGGTGTCCTGCACCGACATGCGCACCCTTCCCGGGCCCGCATCGGCGCAGTCGACCACCACCGCCCCTTGTTCACGGTTGTACTTGATGGCGTTCGACAGCAGGTTGATCATCACCTGCTTGACCCGGGTACGGTCGGCGTGCACGAACAGCGCCTGGTCCGGTTCGGGGAAGTACA